>CAYGAE010000007.1:15113-29836 GCA_964347855.1 uncultured Candidatus Bathyarchaeia archaeon | reverse complement strand
AAGGAATCCAGAAGAAAGTAGACGATGGATACAGCTACCTAGAAGAACGCAAATAGTTTCACTTGTTCTTTATCCCTCGTTCAAGCGGTCGTCGCATCACTGCGCGCGCAATATTTGAAGACAGATATTCGTCCGCTCTTGAAGACAGAGATGAGATCTTCTGGAACAGTTACACCATACCTTCCATTATTCTCAGTCCACCATATGAAATAGATATCGTTGAAACCGCGATCTAAGGCTAGATTCATCGCTCCTTTAATATCATCTTTGAAACTTATGCGGTTGTATCTGTCATCCAAATATGCGCGCGTCAAGAAAACAAAAGCAACATGCACAAGCAAGGCCGAATCATCCTCCATCTCCGAGTCTAGCCATCGCATAGCTTCTACCGTCTCGTCAACATCACGAAGCGGAACAGCAGTGCCCTGCATGACCGGATCCATAAAAACCAAACCTAAACAAAATGGAATGATCAAGATCAGCCTCACCCACTTCACACGCCGAAAGGTAGAGCCAACAGCTCCTCGACTTGACCGCAGAATCTTTGTGATTCCGTTGACAGCGTAGAAAGTGAAGGGGTAAACTAACATGAGCATCCACCGCCACCACAGATCCAAAGCAAAGAACGGCATCACCAACGCACCAAAAGAACCAATCAAAAGCATAACCGTCCAACTATCAAGGATATTGTCCCTGAAGAACCCGGCTACAACCAATGGTAGAGTCGCAATGTACAAGAATGCAAGAAGAGAGAAAATTTGCGCTACAAGATCCAAATACACTAAACCATACTGGGCTGTCTCATAAACCGCCAAATAATTTTTCAAGAAGAAGAGTATTCCCTCATAATTTCCAGCGGGCTCACTCACCGCAATAACATTCTTGGTGATCTCTCGCACTGGAAAAACATAACAGTAGAAACTAATCAGAAACAAGGCAAGAGCAGGAAAAATCGCCATCCAATGTCTCAACGGTCTCATCTCCTTCCCCTTCAGAAACCGATGTGTCAGAAACCCTAAAAATACGCAAAACAAAATGACAAAACTATGTTCGTGACCGAAAACCACAAGGACTGAAAGCAGCGTGAAGGCTAGAAGACCTCGCAGGTTTCTGAAATTGTCTTTCATCGATGGTAATGCAAAGAGAAGAATTCCCAAGCCGAGCATATTCCTGTAAAAGTTTGATGAAAAGGCTAGAGCAGCGATCTGGAGAGAGAAGAAAACACCGGCAAGCAGCCCCTTCTCACTCGTCCAACCTAACGCCTTTGTAGAAAAATAGTAGATGCCACAGGCGTTGAAACCAAACAATAAAGCCGCTGTCAACTTAACCAGCACCAGTGGATCCAAGAAGGCGCCATCACAGAAAGGTATCAAAAGCGCATAGAGCAACCACGTCGAAAACACGTTTGACCAATGGTGCCAAACCACACAACTCTTGATCCTCCAAACATAGAAAGCTTGGTCGAAGCCAATCGGATAAGGAAACGACAATACTTCAGGAACAATTCTTACCGCAAATCCAACGACGAAAGACAGGAAAAAAGCTCTCTTCCACCCAATAGTAAATTTCGTTCCAAACATCTTGAAAAACTTCACAATAATCCCCAGGCGCACACGCAGCACGACATGGTAAAGGCAAACCTCTCAGCGCTTGGCGCGGTATCATCACGGATAGGGTGGTAAAGGAGGACGCCTAGACACAAACCACAAGATAAGAGCCACGGTCGCGATTACGATGCCAAGCGTAACAAGTAGAGGCCAGTTTTCCTCAAACCATTTTCTCACACTACTCGTTTCACATACCTCCTTAGCAACCTGAAACTTCGTCTCTCTCTTTTTGCTTTGAGCCTTTAAAAGTCATTCGCGCGTTAAGACCTTCTTAAACTCAAGCTACACAAACCTTTAATGTCAAAAGGATGCGCGACGGGGCGCGAATGGTCGCGAATGCAAAAATGACTCAGAAAAGAAACGTCGTCTTGTACTTGGACGCTGAACTAGTCATGAAGTCGCGTGAACTCGGCTTCAATCTTTCTAAAACGTTCGAAAACCACTTAAATCACTTGATCAATCGACTTGAGAAAGTAAACTCGACAAATACCTGTGCAACTCACATGATTGGTAGCCCGGAGGAGATTCGAACTCCTGTCAGCGGGTCCAGAGCCCGCCATGCTTGACCACTACATTCGGCGGACAATCTCTTATTCCTCCACCGGGCTGCGTCCGGGCTATCCAAAATGAAGACTTCGCTGCTGTAATAAATCTCTATTGTTGCTTGGTCGTGCCACAATCATTCGTCTTCCCTCAGCGAACGAGAGCTTCACACTGCCAATAGAGATGGACGGGTAATCTGTCAACCAAAATCGCAAACTTTATATATTAAAACATTCATTCAGCTATAACACGGCGGGCCAGATGGGCGGTTTCTGATTCTGAGATTGATGAGGAACCACGAATGTGACGGTTTTCGCGCCACTCCACTCCATCGAGGAAGAAACCTTGCAAGGGAAAAAGACGCGGCAGCGGCTCATGGAAAAATGTCCCGAGTGCGGCAGCACAAATCTCATTCATGACTATGATACGGGCGAGACCATCTGTGGCAACTGCGGTTTAGTCGTTCGTGAACAGATGATGGATAAAGGTCCTGAGTGGCGAGCCTTCACCCAGGAGGAGAAAGAGTCCCGAAGCCGCGTGGGAGTTCCCACGTCATATTCGGTGCACGACAAAGGCTTATCCACCGCCATTGGTCGCGTAGATCGCGATGCTTTTGGACGCAAACTTCCCCTATCCACAAGACTCCAGATGTGGCGACTGAGAAAATGGCAGATACGATCACGTGTTCACTCCTCCGTCGATCGAAACCTCGCCCAGGCCATGGCCGAACTTGACCGACTCTCTGACAAGGTCTACATACCAGGCGCAGTGAAAGAGAAGGCAGCAGTCATTTATCGCAAGGCCCTTGACAAAGGTCTAGTGCGGGGAAGATCCATCGCCGCCATCGCCGCGGCGGCGCTCTACGCCTCCTGCCGAACGACCGAAACGCCCAGAACTCTGCGAGAGATAGCAGAAGCCAGCCTTGTCGACAAGAAAGACGTCGCCCGATGCTACCGCCTTCTCCTTCGTGAACTCAAAATCCAGATGCCCATCGCCGACCCCCTCACGTACATCTCCAAAATCGCCGAACGAACAGGCATAAGCGGCAAGGCCCAAGGAGTCGCCGTCAAGATCATTAGGGAGGCTCGCAGAAGACGTGTGGCCGCGGGTAAAGACCCGATGGGCTTGGCCGCCGCAGCGCTGTACATTGCTTGTTTACAGAATGACGAGAAGAAAACGCAAAAGGACATTGCGGAAGCTGCGGGGGTGACGGAAGTTACGGTTAGAAATCGCTATAAGAGCTTGAAAAGGCAACTCGAGCTCGAACTGCCCGACTAGCTGTTCTCCTCTTCATCCAGTTCTAACGCGATTGGCCCTTTGTAGCCGCAATTTTCACAGACGTATTGTCCTGGTGTGAGCCCGAACATCCGTGGATAGGTTTCGAAGCTGCTTGAGAACTTGAGCTTGGAGCTTCCACATCTGGGGCAGAGTCTAGGAGTGAGGCTCCCAAACTTCTTTCGTTTTAGTTTCGTCACTACCTTGTAAAGGTCTTGTAGTATGCCCACGATGCACTCTCCGTAGAATGCGATCACTTATTGGACTTCAACGTTTGCGTCAGGATAGCCCAGTTGAACTAGGTAAGATCGGACCTTCTCTCGATGGTCGCCCTGAAGGATGATTTCGCCATTTTTGGCTGTTCCTCCACAGGCACAGAAGGCCTTCAGTTTTTGAGCGAGGCGTCCAAGGTCAGTATCTTTGTCATCGATGCCGTCAACGATGGTCACCGCTCGTCCCCATTTCCTCGTTTCTAGGCGAACACGAATCCGCTGTTGTTCTTTGCTGATTTCTCCGCAGACACAAATGTCACGTGGCAGTCCGCATGTTGGACAAATTTCCGCCATAGTCCTCGTTGATAATGTAACGATTGGACTTATTTAAGATTTTCAACTTGGCAATCTAGATTGGGACAATCACAGAAAGATGAAAGAGACTTTTAGTTCCAGTTATGGACAAGAGCCTTCAAGAGCTCTACGCTGAGGCGTCTGCTGCACGCACCATTTTTGCTCTTCAGCCCGTTTTTGCAAAGTTGAAGTGTTCGTGAGTTCCTGCCTTTATAAAGACGAAAGCAGAAACCCTACAGCACTCTTCTTCCGTCGACTCAACATGCCTTGAGTTGTTGACAGTTACTCTCCGACGTTGAGCCAAGCAGTTCAATGGCATACTCGAAGAAACAGAATCACCAGAATTTTTTCGTAGGTTTCTGGGCTATTGGCTTTCTGTCGATCATATTGCTGGCAACTTCTTGATTTGGTTTAATACGTAGCTACGAATTGCCCGGGGTTTCGGAAGTTCTGCAACAATTTTTCCGCTCTTTATAAGGGGTTTCAGCATTGGTTGGGTTTTACCTCCGCAGCTGTGGCAGTTAGGCTGGGGAGATTCAAAGGGCAGCACGGTATCTGAGAGACACTGGGAGCACCGCCACACCTGCTTTTTGCCGCCCAGCTTACCGCGTTTAGCAGAGAGTTTACCCTCAAGTTCCACAATGTCCATGGCGAAGTCGATTGTAGGCGCGTTACTGACGGCAGTTCCAACCCCAAAGGCGTCAGCGCCTGCTCCTCCAAGAACCTTGACTGACTCTTCATCCAGCCCTCCCGAAACGAAAATCTTCACGTGCTGATAACCTCTTACGTCCAGTTCCCATCGCACCTCCCGGATGATCTCCGCAAAGTTTCCCTTCCTCGAACCGGGGGTGTCCAGCCGCACACCATAGAGCCGATCCTTCAGGGCGTCGGCGGCCATTATCGCCTCCATCTTTTCGTCGTAATACGTATCCACTAAGGTCACTCTCGGAACATCTGACCGTATAACCTCGTCGAAGGCCTTCCAAGCCTTGACTTGGTCACCAAAAGCAATGATGAGCGCGTGGGGCATTGTTCCCGTAGGTTCAACGCCGACTACTTCCGCCCCTTTGAGGCTAGAAACGCCGTCAAAACCGCCGATGTATGCGGCCCGGTCAAGCATGGGAGACAATGCTGGATGCATGCGGCGTATTCCAAAAGCCACAACACGTTTGTCGTCTGCAACTTTCTTTATTCGGGCAGCCCTTGTTGCGGCCCCCGATGCTTGGCAGAGCAAGCCCAGCAGAGGTGTTTCGAAGACACAGAAATCACCATAGGAACCATCGATAAACATGACTGGTTCTCGAACCCCGTTATAGTCCTCATGGCGGAACACACTTCCTTCTGGCATAGCATAAACATCCACAGGACACCCTTCGAACAACCGGGCTTCTTCTTCGATTCCGCAGAGAATTCCCCAAGGCCAAGCCTTGGGAAGCTCGCCGAGTGTGACTTCAGCAACAACATGCAGTCGGTCTAGTTCCTTTGCTACGAGAACCTGTTTGGTTCTGGCAAAGTAGATGTCAGTGGTTTCACCCCTTTTTATTTCTTCATCGGTTGCGTAATGAAAAAGACGCACATTCTCTCTCTCCTACATATGTTTCATCTGATATTTGAGTCCAGATTTCTTCAAAGAGGGCCTCCAAGCTATGTTTGGAGCTTCTCCTAATATCTAAATATGATTGTTAACTTAAATGGTTAAGCGGTTCTATATGATTGAGGGGTTAACCCTAAAGCGCCTCGCTAGCTAGAAGCCTAGTCTGGATTAGCCTTTAACGTTGTTTATATGGTAGTTAAGGGCATTACAGCGAGCCCTCAGCAAGCTGCAAACGCTGACGAGCGGTAGAACATTCTTCCATTAATATTTTATAGAAGTATCTTCTATGATATCGGAGGTGCGGGCTACAGAACCGTCACTGATAATCTAGGAGTTTCCTCTCACTCTTTTTGCCTTCACCCGCACCAAGCTTACATTGGCTTTTGGTGAATTATACTTAGAGCGACCCGCAATGTTTCAATGTCTTTTAAAAGCTCGAATCCTCGCCCTGTCAATCTGTATCGAGCTTTCTCTTGACCATTGATGCCTGGGGGAGCTTCAGCTCTTAGTATGTCGTGAACCATTAAGAGGTCTAGATATTTGTTTACTTGATCGAAATTGAGATTGGCATTACGCATGATGGACGTCTTGGTCTTGCCTTTTGCATCAAAGCCCACAGTATGCAGAATATCCACAACTATGCCCGATCTATCTCTGTACTTGAACCTTGATGGTAATATGCTGCCTATTATACTGGCTGGTAAATAGCCAAGCATTTCTATCTATCAGCTCCATACTAAGTTCTATGGTTTCTTGTACATATTTTTTTCTATTGAAGAACGACCATTCCATGTTTTCTTGCTAGAGTTACTCGAAAACGGTTGCCAAAAGAGCTTGCAGGGAAACCATTTCCGGATCTGCTCTTACAAAGAAAACTAAATGCTATGTATTCGTGCTTTCTCTTAGGTAAAAAGGTCAAAGTGTAACTTATGTAAACCGCCGTGGCGACTATGATAAGCAAAACCACCAAGACGTTGTGAGTAGAAGGAATTCCCCCCAAATTAGGGTTGAGATCCCTAGGATGATATCTATAACAAATAGTATGGCTACTGATACAACCAAGGCCAGTATTCCAACGCCCAGTGCTCCCAGCAAACCTGTTTCATAGTAATGCCTTATCAAGAGCAACCAGATGACAAGAGAAAGAATTAGACCGATTAACGGTGGAAAGAACAGAAGACATATGGCATTCACAATGGTGCCAAGAAGAGATATGACAAAGGCGTCACCGAATCGTGCCCGTTCTCTGCCGACAACGATAGCGCCCGCAATATAGAAAACAACGGTCAAGACTAATAAGTTCACGATGAAATTAATCAGAGCCCGCAGAGTTTCTAGAGGTATCTGAGACCAGAAATCTTGGCTGACGAAATCAATGATAAAAGCCGCAAGGGAAGTCATCAACATGTATCATCACCAATTATGCCTTACAGAGTTGGAGGTTGTCCATAAAAGCGTTTGCGCAAAGGTAGTTACGTTGCTTCTCGTTCTATCTCAAAGATGACAGTGCCACCAGGTGTGTATGGAGGTCCTGGATCTAAACACTGGACGTAGCCAACTTCGCCGTCTTCTTTGGCGATACCTAACTCTTTAAAACTAGCTCCTTTGCTTAAGGCGACGATCATAGGCAACATAGATCCCAGTGCATGGATACACAGGGCATCAGCCTCCTTTGGGGCTATTTCTGGCACGTCAATGACAATTCTGTCTCCAACCTTGAAGACTGGGCATTTCCCTCGAATCTCCTTCACAGTTACGACAAGCCGATACTTCACACTGTCCATACTGGCACCTCTCGACAGAGATCACTTCATCAACAGTGACTATTCTGGGAGAAATAAAGCTTCGGACAACCAGAGCCGACAGAAAACATTAAAAAGCTATGGTCAAAAGCATAAGATTTTGAGGATAAGGGGATCAAAAGTTTTGAAATGGCGGAGGCCAGCCATAATCGGTGTTGGCAGGACAAAGTTCGGCGAACACTACGAAATGGAGCCTGAAAAGCTGATTGAAGAAGCGTGGTTAAAGGCTTCGAAGTCCGCTGGAGTAGAGCGAAAAGACCTAGACGCTTTCTATACCTCGGATTACTTCCTTCAGATCACAAATAAGATAGGAATTGAAGAAGGCTTCTTATCTGAGCTTTCCGAACTGCACGTACCCATGGAGAAAATGAGATCGTTCAGTTCCGCTCTTCTCAACGCTTGTAACGCGGTGCAGGCAGGAAAATATGACATAGTTCTTGTCGGTGGTGTGGAGAAGATGACGGATCGTTGGGACAAAATCAGAGACGACCTCATGCTTCTAGAAGATCCGTGGAGCTACTATGCTGGATGCACACCAGAGGCAAACCACGAACTCATGCTCAGAGGATACATCAAGAAACATGGAATCTCAGGGACGATGCTTGAGACATTCAATATCGCTCTAGCTCAGATATCCGTTAAGAACCATCTTCATGCCATGCAAAACGAATACGCGCAATTTCGAAGAGAGATTAGTGTGGATCTGGTTTTGAAAGAAAGGCTTAAGGCGCGGAGGCCCTTGGGCTTGTATGATTTTGCTCCTGTCTCCGATGGCTCGACTGCCCTTATTCTAGCAGACTCGGAAGTGGCGAAGGCCTATTCTAAAATGCCAATATACGTTTTAGGAGCTTCAGCCACGGATTACATAACCTTTCCGTCACGAGAGAATAGAACTAGCTTCACCGCGAGCGAAATGGCAATGGAAAAGGCGCTTGAGATGGCTAACATCAAAGTGGCTGATATTCAGATCGCCGAGCTTTACGATCAATCAACCCTCCTGGAAATGATATCCCTAGAAGACTTGGGCTTTTCAGAAAAAGGGAAGGCTTGGCTTGACATTCACGACAGTTGCGAAGATTACAGGGGATATTATGAAATTGAAGGAAAGCAGCTTTTCGTCAACACGAATGGTGGCCTTAAAGCAGATGGAAACCCGTTAGGAGCGACTGGAGGGGCACAAATCTTCGAGATCGTTAAGCAACTGAAAGGCGAGAATGGAAATCGCCAAGCAAATGCTGATGAAGATCTGAGGTTCGGATGCACCTTGGAACTTGAGGGCTTCGGAACAAAAGCCTACGTCCACATCTTGACAAGTGATTAGCATGAGTAGCGAACCAATTGAGAGAAGAGCCTCATACATAGGAGACAGGCTCAGAGGTAGTAGATGCGATATTTGTGGCAAAGAGTACTTTAAGACCAAAGACTACTGCGGAAAATGTGGCAGAAAAAGCTTCGGCAGGATGAGTGACATAGACTTCTTCTATGAAAGAGGAACACTGGAAGTCTGCACGCTCATCGGCGAGCCGACAAACAAATTTACACGGTTGGGACCCTTTGTTTATGGAATCATTTCATTCCATAACGGGAAGGTGCGAGTCCCCGGCAGGTTAACAGATCACATTTTACAGCCCGATAAGGTAGACCTATCGAATTTTGAAGAGAGAGAGGTTGTTCCCAGGTTTAGAAGGAGATATACGGTGAAACAAAGTGAGATAATCCCAACGATCTCACTGGCCTTCACATTCGCCGATGAGTACTATCCTTATCAACAGTACAGGATGACCACCCCCAAAAAAGAATACGACACACCGGGAATAGTCGGATATGGAGTCTACGTGTCCAAATTCAGGATCAAAGAAGGAGTGATGGAAAGATCCGTACCATTTATAGACGAAGACGCTGTCACAGCAGCCGTTGAAGCTGGAAAGATGGCTTTGATTCATTCAGGGATAGATCATTCTCGCGTCGCTAAAGTGTATGTAGGTTCAGAGTCCAATCCGTACGCGGTCAAGCCCATTGCTTCAAAAGTCGCTCAAGTTTTGAAACTTGGCGAGGAAGAAAAAGCGGACGGGTTACAAGGTGTAGATGCAGTTGACACTGAGTTTGCATGCAAGGCAGCCACAAGCATGTTTAAAGACGCAGCATCACTGGTGTACTACCCTGGCGCTCACGCAACCTACACAATGACTATCGGCACGGACAATTCCCAAGCCGCCCCAAGAGATGAGCTTGGAGGAGAATTAGATTTGTTTGTTGGTTATGGCGGCTCCGCCTTCATCTTCGGCATGAAGGATGTCATCGCTGAAATGGAAGGCTGGTACTCCTGCACATCAGATACTCCGGACTTTTGGAGAAGAGACACAGAATCATATCCACGGCATGGAGGTCGGTTCACTGGGGAACCAGCCTACTTTAAGCATGTGGCAAGGGCTTGCAGAAAGCTAATGGAAAAACTGCGCCTTCAGCCCGATGACGTTAGCTACTTCGTTTCCCATCAGCCCAACCTTAGGTTTCCCGTAAAAGTCGCCAAGGAGCTGGGATTCAGGGGGGAACAATACGAACTGGGCATGAAAGTTGCCAAGTTTGGCAACACCTATTCTGGGTCCTCGCCCATCGGATTGGCAGCTGTTTTGGACAAGGCTGAGCCAGATGAAAGAGTAATTATCGTTAGTTACGGGTCTGGGGCGGGGAGTGATGCATATTCTCTGTTGACAACCAAGCATATAACGGAGAAAAGGCGACGGCAAAAGTTTACTGTTCAGCATCAAATCGAAAACGAAGCCATAGAGTATGTGGATTACAACCTGTATAGGCGGCTCAAACAAGGGCTATAGGCAAAGCGAAACCGACATGGCCTTGATTCTGTTGTCCCCTTAGAAAGATTTGAGAATTCTAATTCTAGCTATGAATTCGCCCTTCATAACCCTTTTTTCAGATAGAATGAAACTTGTTGCTAGAGACCCAAGTGTGTCTGAGAAGATGCGAGGTATTATGATTGTCTGCAAAAAAAGGAGTTGCCGTTTGGATAGTCGGATTCTTAACTTTTCTCGCGGTAGTAAACGTCGTTAATGCTGTCTTGCTGTGGAGGCTGCTGGATCCAGCAGCAAGTATAACTCCATACCTGATAGGCGATTGGATAGGAAACATACAAGTAAGTACATACCTGTGGGCATCCTTAGCCACAACTTTCGTCCTCCTCGGCCTTACCTCGATCATTGCATACCGCCGGCTGCCGCCTGACCCAGCTATCGTTAGAATGCTGGTAAAATTGGGAGGTTATTTGGCTACTACGAAGAAGATTGCGGAGATGACCCAGAGAGATTTGGATGATGGCCTCGAAAACAACAGAGAAGCTCGTGAGCGATTCTTCAGGAAAACTGATGCAAACCTCGAGAATATAAGGCAAGAGATGGCGGATGCACTGGTAAGGCAGGAGAGTACTATACAGAAAGTTCGGAAAGATGCGCTCTCTGCAATTGAAACAGTCTTCAGGAAAACTGATGCAAACCTCGAGAATATAAGGCAAGAGATGGCGGATGCACTGGTAAGGCAGGAGAGTACTATACAGAAAGTTCGGAAAGATGCGCTCTCTGCAATTGAAACAGGATTGAGCAAAGTTGGAGAAGAGTTGTTGCGTAGACTAGACAAGCAGGTTAGAACGATGCAGAAAGTTGAACGCATGAGTAGACAGAGCGCCAAAAAGGTAGAGAAGCAGGTTGCAAGCCTAGTAGATATGAGGTCAAAACTGGAAAAGATGGAAGCTGAGTTAACATCACCGCAACCAATGCTGACGAGTCGAAATGACTTAGAGGAAATGAAGGGAGTAGGGTCGGTCTTGGGAAAAGAGCTGAGGTCATTAGGCCTTACAAATATAGGTGAGCTAATCGCAACGGACCCAACAACAATCGCAGCAGACGCACACCCTTCACCAGAGATGGTGGAACACCTGCAACAGAAAGCCCTGCTTTTGATGACCCCAGGTCTCACCGAGAGTGACGCTAGGCTGCTCAAGGAGGTAGAAGTCACGAGCCGAAAAGAACTGGCCGAACAAGACCCACTCTCCCTCAGCAGAAAAATCGAGGAAGTCGCCAAAATTTATGTTGAGAAGGGAAAGATCTCTAGGGAGGAGAAACCCACCATCGAAGAGATAACATCTTGGATCAAACACGCGAAATTATAGTATTAGGCTATACCGCGCAGCGCATCAGTGCCAACGTGGAAACTAGGAGACATAGTTAAATAGTGGCTTCGACAATTAGAGGTTAGTCGTTCTAAGATGTTAAGAAGACTTGTCTTGGACGTCCTGAAGCCACACAACCCAAGCGTAGTTGAACTTTCTCAAGAACTCAGCGGGCTAGATGGTGTAGAAGGGGTAAACATAATCACCTACGAGATAGATCAACAGGTGGAAAACGTAAAAATCGTGATCGGCGGAAACAGCATAGACTTTGAGACTGTCAAGAAGAAACTGGAAGACCTAGGCGCCGCCATTCACTCTGTCGATGAAGTTGCAGCTGGCAGAATAATTGTTGAAGAAGTAAGGACGCCCCAAGACAAATCCGCACGAATCTAAAAGACGGTTGGTATATTCCCTTTAGCTTTGTTTATTATATTCTCTTTGGTCTTTGCTCAAAATGCTCGCCTCTCTTTAGCCCTATGCGGTGAAAAGTATGAAGGATTCTCTGTTTTTGGGGATACGCAGGCGTCTCTGAGAGTCGTCAGACTACGAAGATTCTGCAAAACGTAATATTGTAGTAGACAACAATAGTGGCTTGTCTTCAGTAGGACTAGTAGACAGACAAAGGAGCCTTGACAGAAATTTGTTCGCCCGAGATGTAGTGGAAGTCCTGTATTCTCCAATCAAAGCGTTTGGAAAAATCGTTGAAAAGCCTGACGTTAAGGGGCCGCTCCTCATTCTAGTGCTCGTCCTTGTCGCGACGACAGGGGCACAATATGTCATTGCTTCAAGGCTCTTCTTACAAGCAAGAACACCTGCGAATGATGACTGGACCGAGGCAGCAGAATTTTTGTCGCTTTGGACTTCTGACGGAAATGTGGCACGTAGCGAAGATCGAATAGTTGGCAACTATAGTGTCGAATCTTCAATTTCAAACAAGACGCATATTTCGCTGAAATTAGGCAACATTGGACCGTTCAACATTTCAGGAGACACAGGGTTTGAGGGTTTGTCTTTTCGCATCAAATGGATACATGAAAACGAGATCTTTCCAAGTTCAAACGCGACATTACATTTGGTTTCTAACACCGAAAGTCGCTTCTTTGAGTTTGATCTGATGAGTAACATATCAGAGACAGGCAATGAATGGGCTAATCTAACAATCAGTCTTGAGGCTGACAATCACTGGGCACCCGTTAACTCTCCGAGTTGGGAAGCCATAACAGGATTAGAGTTTATATTAGGTTGGTCAGCCGGGGATTCAGCAAATGCGACAATGAAAATTGATGATCTGTTTTTCTTAGCGTACGTTTCCTTCCTGGAAACAGACTCTTTTAGTAATTTGGTTTTCAATTCCTTAATCGATGCCGCTCTTGTGTTCTTCATCAACTGGGCTATCTATGCAGGGGTACTTTTGGTGACAGTGAGACTTTTCCAAGAGAATACGGGCCCATGGAAACAATTTTTCATACTCGTAGGATACGTTTTCGTCGTCAATATCATCTATATCCTTGCTAGCGCAGCATCGCTCGCTACGCTTCCAACGCTAAAACTACCTATGAAAACTTGGCCACCGGTCACTGCGGAGGAATTACGAGCCTTGCAGGTACTGATTCAGGAAAACTGGCAAACTACAATGATGTATCAGTTTGGAGTATACCTTCCATTCGTAGTTGATGGGTGGATAGCCTTGCTTCTAGCAGTTGCGATACGTTCCTTATGTGGAACTAGTTGGAAAAAGGCAGTGGGTATTGCAGTAATGGCATCTCTATTAAGTTTCTTCATAAGAACGCTGTTCATATGACCACTAAAACTTTCACTTTGGTTGTCCTCGAACTGGAGTTTGCTTTCGAGTAGACCGAAAAGAACTTTCAAAGGTTAATAAGGGAAGATTGTAGTGTCATAATGCGTGCGCAAGGACCAGAATCGACCGCGCGAGGATCAGACCTGTGTTTTCTGTACATTGGACGATTGGCGCCTTGGTCTTCGACCTAGTTATCTGCATACTCTTTGGTCTCTATCCATCGAGAAAAGCAGCGTAGCTAGACCCTGCTGAAAGCCTTGCGAAGTGCATAAGATCAACCGTGGATTGGTAGATGACAAACCTTATATTCCACATAAATATTCCTCATCATCACCGGCTTGCCTGAACGGATCAGTGCGTAGGTCGCTTTCGTCGGCAATGCATGACTGTTTCGGTGGCTGGCTCCGCGATAAGGACGAAAATGTACATGCCGAGAAGGCTTCCAGAAAGAAACGCAAGGAAACCCAAGAGAGCGAGTAGAGCAAAGAGACAACGACGATATCAACCCTTACCTTTTCAAAAAGCTCCAGTAAAAGCTGGAGAAGAACTCGACGTAATCATAGACGACATAGGAAGCAGAGGTGATGGAATAACAAGAGTACGAGGATTCCTAGTCTTCGTGCCCCAAGCCAAAGTTGGAGAACGAATAAAGGTTAAAATCACAAGCATCGGCAGAAAATTCGCCATCGCGGAAAAAGTGAAGGAAACAGGAGGAGAGAGCCCTTGAAGATCCAAGAGCTAAGAGATGGAATGAAAAGAGTAAACGTCGTGGCAAAAGTGGTTCAAAAATCAGATCCCCGCGAAGTCCGTTCCAGATACAAAGACGAGACATACCGTGTCGCAGACGCCCTCATAAATGACGAGACGGGTACAATCAAACTTACCCTATGGAACGAACAAATCGACCAAGTGAACATCAACGACATGGTCAAAATCGAAAACGGCTACATCACTTCTTTCAGAGGAGAAATCCAACTAAACGTAGGAAGATACGGAACACTAAGCATCACATAAACATCGGCAAGTTTCAAGGGAAGAATCTTTTGTTTAAAATGAAAGCGAGGTGAGAAGATGCGTTATGAAAGAAGAGAGAGAAGAGGCTTCGTCCGGCGATTTCCACCAAAACCCGTGGAGATAGGGAAGGAATATGACGTTGAAATCGAGGAAACAAGCCGCCGAGGCGAGGGTATAGCCCGAATCAAAGGACTAGTAACCTTCGTTCCAAATGCCAAACCCGGCGACAAAGTCAAAATAAAGATAACGAGGATAAGTCGGCGATTCGCTGAAGCCGAAGTGGTTGGAGAAGCGGAAGTAGCGGAGGAAGCCGAGGAACCAGCAGAAGAAGTAGAAGAAGC
>CAYGAE010000007.1:0-15013 GCA_964347855.1 uncultured Candidatus Bathyarchaeia archaeon | reverse complement strand
GAGAAGCGGAAGTAGCGGAGGAAGCCGAGGAACCAGCAGAAGAAGTAGAAGAAGCGGAACCAGCAGAAGAAGCCGAGGAACCAGCAGAAGAAGTAGAAGAAGCGGAACCAGCAGAAGAAGCTAAGGAAGAATAGCATAGGACCCTTCGGTTCAAATCCTACCGATTTCTCGCCATCGCATTTCGGCAGGCACTTTGCCCATCAATGACTATTTTTCTCCCTAGGTCACTGGCATCCATACCAGACAATCAGCGCTGACGACACAACCCCGCAATATTCATCAGAGTTCCATAAGCAGATCCCTTTGTCAGATAGCCAATTAGATCAAGATCCCGAAACCAATGAAGAATGTGCCGAAGACGATGTTTGCCCAACGATTAGCCGAATCCTCTAAAGTCAGGGAGAGGGACACCATGCGCCAATACGCTAGAAAGAGACGTGTTTTAGACGCTATCTTGCATAGAAACTGCTGACAAAGACAGTCGGTTCAACGCTTGCTATGATCCGGAAGCCATTTCTTCAGGCCAACCTGCTTCCTCTCTGAGTAGAACCTCCTCATTCTCTCAATAGCCGTCTCAACACGTTTTCTGGAAAAGTCTCTCTGATCACACAGAAATTCGTAGACCTCCTTCTCGTGCAAGTCTCCATATTGAAACGTGTAGTCTGATGTGACCTCCGGTGATGAAAAGATTCTCCGAACCTCTTCATAATGCTTCGGAACCTTCGATCTAACACTATTGGGTAGGTTTTCTAGTTTGCCATGCTCCTTCAGAAGCTCGAGAGCAGTCTTTGGGCCGATTCTCTTGATGCCTTGGTTGAAATCTGTCCCAATCAGTATTGCTAGGTCGATGAGTTGTTCTCGGGAGAGCCTATGATGCGAAAGGAGTCTGTGTAGGTTGATGAGTTCTGGCTTCAACGGTCTGGAGATTCCTTTGCTAGGTAGAAACTCTCTTCCTGAGATTGTGAGGTATCTCAACAGTCTGGGAGCGCCGAAGAGCAGGGAATCGTAATCGCGACTACTTGAAGCCCAGACATCACCCTTCATCGTCATATAGGCCGTCTGGGCCTCAGCCTCACCCGGCGCTTGAGCAAAGGGTATCCCTAGCAGCTTCAGAAGTCGTTTAGCATCGTTGATCAATGGCTTCGTCAGTCGACTCGTCATAACAGCCTTTGAAAAAGCAGTGGCGTAGTCTCTTGCTTCCAGAGCCTTTTTCCACTCTGTTACGGACTTTTCTCGAACTTTACGCCTCTTGGAGATTTCCAGTTCCTTGAGGGGCGGAGGCTTGCCATCGAAGACGAAGATTAGGTTGATGGCATAGTCGTGTATTAGGCGTGTGGAGCGGAACATGAGTCCAGCAAGGTGAGAAGTGATATTTCCCCTTGCATCCTTCAGTGGAGTTCCATCTGGCGTTCGAATCAGGGATAAAAACTGGTACAGCATGTTGTTGGCATCTACGGCGAGGCTTTTTCCTCTTAGATTTTCTAGTTGGATTATTCGTTTGACTATGATGGGCGTAAGGTTGACTCCCACGGCTTGGCACACCAGGGTAACTGGAATAACCAGACAATAATCTTTTTCCCGATTTTTTGATTCAAGATCTTTGGAAAATCATTAGCTAAATGTGGGTCCATCTTTTGATTATCGCGTTGGTTTCGGTTATTTCTGCCTCGTAGATCTTTTTTAGGTATTCCAGTCCCTGCTGGTAGTCTTGCGCGCTGAGGGCTTCTGTTGCGTCTTTGGGTACAATGAGCTTGTATCCTCTGAAGAATCCATCGGCGGCAGTGTGGCGGAGACATATGTTTGCATGAAGACCGGTAAGAATGATGGTGCCCACCTTTAGTTTTCGAAGTAGGGGGTCCAGTCCCGTTTCGAAGAAGCCGCTGTAGGTTCTCTTCTCAAGAACATAGTCGCTTTCTGTTGGCTTTAGTTGCGGGATAACCTCTGCACCTTTTGTTCCCTTCATAGCATGGCCGCCCCATTTCTTGAGTTCGAAGTCGATTGGCAGATGGGCGTCATTGGAGTAAATCACTGGGACTTTCTTGTTTCTGGCGGTTTGGAGGAGTTTCTTTATGTTAGGGATAATACGTTGTGCCCTCTCAGTTTTGAGTTCGCCGGTTACGAAGTCATTGAGCATGTCTATTAGTATTAATGCCTCCAAGCTGCATTCCTCTTGAAGAAGAAAGTGTTTGAGCACCCGATATAAAAGTTGAGCGAACCTCTCGTTTCTAGCTGCACACGTTCACAAGGTAAGCTTATAACATTGTCCCCATTCTCTTAAGAGGGAGAAATCCATGCCGACAAGAAAAAAGAGCTGGACCGAGAAATTGGCAGATAGTAGGGATCTGCCGAGAGTAGAGAGGATTACTGAAAAAATGAGTACGAGATGGGGCACAGGTACGGTGGTTATCGCCGCCCCCATGGAAGTCGATGAAATGATGAAAAAAGTGCCTGAGGGGAAACTTGTTACAATCAATGAAATTCGCGCGGCTCTAGCGAAAAGACATAACGCAACGATTTGTTGCCCTATGACAGCTGGGATCTTTGCATCGATTGCGGCGCATGCTGCCGAAGAACAAAGGCAAGAGGGTAGAAAGGATACTACGCCCTATTGGCGCACTCTGAAGAAGGGTGGAGTGATAAACCCGAAATATCCAGGTGGAGTTGAAGAACAGAAAAGACTTCTACAAAACGAAGGGCATCAAGTGACCCAAAAGGGCAAAAAACACGTCGTGACCGACTACGAGAAATCTCTGATAAAGCTTTAGTTCTCGGCATGCACGCGCATAAACTCGGGGTTCAGTGAGATTGGTTACCTCAACGTGTAACATCACAGTGCTCGTGGAGTAGAAGTTGCACCGTCATAACAGTAGCTACGAAGAAGTCAGGAACACTGGTTGCAGAGAGCTTGAAAGGTTACTTGCTGCCGCGCGGAGCATTAGCTGGAAAAACTTTGGAAAGAGGATTCGATTCTACGCACCTAGTTTCATCTACTACAAATCAGACTATTTCCGTTCATCGTCAGCAGCTTTTCCATCAATTTCGGTCACAGGCTCTTCCTGCGCTCTGAAATGCAAACACTGCAACACAAGGGTTCTAGACACTATGTTTCCAGCCACAACTCCAAAGGAACTCTTCGACCTCTGTGCGAAACTCGAAGAGAGAGGAGCTATCGGCTGCTTGATAAGCGGCGGATGTTCACCAAACGGTTCTGTTCCCCTTGAGAGATTCATAGATTCTATAGCCAAAATCAAGCGTGAACTTGGACTGAGAATCGTAGTACATACTGGCGTCATTAATCTATCCACAGCGAAGAAGCTGAAGGCGGCAGAGGTCGACGCCGCCCTAATTGATGTAATTGGCTCCAATGAAACAATACAGGAGATATACCAACTCGATGTCAAGGTTGAGGATTACGATCGGTCTCTAAAGGCTTTACACGAAGTGAAGATTCCCTTTGTACCCCACGTTTTAGTTGGACTTCATTACGGTGAACTCAAAGGAGAGTTTCAAGCAATCAAGATGATTTCCAAATACTCTTCCTCGGCGGTCATAATAATAGCCTTCATGCCAATACATGGCACGCCCATGGAAAATGTGGATCCCCCAGCACCCGAAGACATCGCAACGGTGCTAGCAACTGCCAAATTGATAATGCCCCGGGTCCCTCTAGTGCTTGGGTGTATGAGACCGAAGGGCACCCATAGAATACGAACCGACAAACTCGCCGTGGAGGCGGGAGCCAACGCTATCGCGTTTCCGGCAAAAGAGGCGATTCAATTAGCTGAATCGTTAGGGTTGGATATTGCCTTTTCATCCTTGTGTTGCTCGCAGATCTACGAAGACAGCAGACTGGGTACTTAGAAGCCTATTACAACTGACTTCTCGCTAAAATTTGGTCATAGCACGCTTAGATGCACTCATAATTTCATCCTTGAGAATCTTGAAATGAGCGCTTAATCTTCTCGCATCTTCCTGTGACATTCCCTGCGCAATCAACTCTCTTTCAAAAGCCTTCCTCGCCTTCCGCACCCTCCACCCTAGAGTCAACCATAGTGCAAATAGACTGCACAGAAGTCTAGTGATGGAGGCAGAAGCACTCAAGATGGTTGAGATTTTTACCATGTTCTTTCCTCAAAAAATGAAGGGGCCTTGAAAACTCTCAGGTTGATTCTGCTCTCTTTCCGGTCTTCTCAGCGAGTTTCTCGTCAAGTCTCTTCTGCAGTTTCTCTTCTATTTCGCCTGAGGTGCGTTTTTTCGTGACGCCCATACCTTTGAGTACATCTCCAAGGCTGGTGAAAACCTCTATATAATTCTCAGTCATCTTGACTGCCACATTTTCTGGCATCCCGCCTTCCTTCAACTCCTTATAGAAAGCTGCAGCAGCACGTCCCATGTTCTTCCCTGCTTCTTCAGAGAAGATTGAACCTACGATTCCTTTAATCAAAGCTGGAATCTCAGTAGACACAACTGCAAGGATTTCTTTGACTTCTTCAGCTTCGTCCTTAGCCCTTCCTTCTTTTTTCTCTTTAATCACATTCTTCACCTCCGACATGTTGTGACTGGTATTCTATCTTATAGACATTTGGCGAACCAAGGTTATAGCTTGACCTTTCCAGTGTTCTGCTTCTAGCACGGGCGTCAGCGCTTGTTTTCTCATTTCGTAATTCAGGGGAACAGAAAGGCTTGTTTCGGTGTCTCTCGTCAGATCGGAGGTTTCATCCTCTACTATTATGCCGACCAACCTCGAATTCTTTAGCACAGAATTTCCTTCTTTCACGCCTACTTTTTTTGACCCCATCTTCTTCACCGCTAAATCATAAGTCTGGGCACTCTAGTTTAAGATTCTGGGGAGAAGTGACCATCAGACTGGTCACTCGATTAGCTCGTAAGTCTTGCCAAAACCTTCCATTTGGCGAACTATGCCTTCTTTTTCCAGGTGCTTCAGCCTGGCTCTGACAATTCTTCTTGAGGCCCTCCCTCTCATTGCTTCAACTTGGCGGGTGATACCTGAAATGTTTAGGGCACCCTGAATTGCGAGGACTTGGATTATGCAACGAGAGATTTCGTCCCGTGAGATTGATAAGCGTTTCATGTAGCGTTCTGCGCTTCTTAGTCGGGGTAGTATCTTGAGGGGTTCACCGTATAATCCTAGACCGACCTTGGTTAGTCTAAGGGAGGCAGATAAATCAGCGTACTCCGGGTTATCTACGATGGACGCTTCTAAAGCATCTAACCTCTTCATGATTAAGTCGAGTTTTTTACTCAGTTCTTCCAGACGCTTAGAAACGCCCTCTTCACTCATCTTCCTGCACGCCTAGTTATGGATAGTGTGTAGTTCGTTGGTTTTTGGCATTAAAATAATTATTCGGCTTAGAGTTGGGTTCAGTCACGGTGCTACAGAGTTTTTACATGTATGACGATGCGGCAAGCAGTTAATTTTTTAAAAAGAACATGATGAAATATGCTACTCTCTAAGAGAGGTGAATTGTTTGGTTAAAGTAGACGACTACGATGTTCCCGAAGGATTATACTACCACACGGAGTTCGGATGGGCACGCGTTGAAGACGGAAAGGCTAGGATTGGCATAACCGACTACGCTCAAAAGCAGCTGCGCGAAATCGTTTACGTTGAACTACCAAGTGTTGGCGACAACGTTAAGCAAGGTGATCCCTTTGGAACGGTGGAGTCTGTGAAAGCCGTTTCAGATCTTGTTGCTCCTTTGAGTGGCACCATAGAGCAAGTGAACGAAGAGGTCAGCGGCAAACCCGAGTTGCTCAACGAGGACCCCTACAAGGAAGGCTGGCTGTTAGTTATTTCCCCAACAAATCTTGACGAGGAAATAAAGAAAATCATGGACTTCAACAAAGCAGTAGAGTGGCACAAAAGTCTCTTAAAAGAAAGCTAGATAATGCCCAGAAGAAAAAACAGAAACATCAACCATCGGCAAAACGACTAACACAAAAGCATATCATACGGCAAACAAATCCTCATTACTGGTGTCTACTCCACGCGCTAGGATCGCTATCAAGATCAGTCCTTCTATCATCGGTAAGTTGCATCGTCGCATATCGTTTTGACTGTTTTTTCAGATTGCAGTCATCTCCCTGCCTATGCGATGGCAAGTTTTTCAACAGCGAGTCCAGTATTCAATACTCTTTGGGCATCATCTGAAACTCTTCATAACTGAAGACTGGTCCATCCTTGCACACAAACTTGTCTCCTATGTTGCACCTTCCGCATTTCCCGATGCCGCACTTCATTTTCATCTCGAGGGATAGGAAAATATTCTCAGCGGAGAAGCCGAGTTCCTTAATGACTGGCATTGTGAACCTTATCATTATAGGTGGCCCGCAGACAATCAAGATAGCGTTGTCTGAGCTTGGGGCAACCTCCTTAAGAACGGCTGGGACAAAGCCCACCAACCCGGTCCAGCCGGGAACAGCGCGATCTATGGTCACATTAAGGCTAACGTCATCCCTCTTCCCCCAAGCTTCAAGGTCGTATTTGTAGATGAGTTCGCCTGGGTCGCGGGCTCCATAGATAATCGTCAGGTCCTTGAACCGATCTCTGTTTTTCTCGTGAAGGACGAATTTGGTTAGAGACCTCAATGTCGTGAACGCGAAGCCTCCTCCGACAATAACAACATTGCGCCCTTCCATTTTCTCCAGCGGGAATCCGTTGCCGAATGGTCCCCTGACCCCTATGACCTCCCCTTCCTCGCTATTGTGCAGAGCTGTGGTGACGACTCCGACCTTTTTCACGGTGAATTGAATGTACTTCTCGTCCATAGGGGATGAGGCTATGCCTATGGGACACTCTCCGGCGCCGAAGACAGAGATTTCCGCGAATTGACCGCATCTGTGCTTGAAGTTTTCCATCGCTTTCTGGTCTTGGAAGACAAGGTCAAACGTCTTAATGTCGTTCACTTCGTTTTCCGTTGTGATCTTTCTGATAACTGTGAGGCTTGGGATGTATGGGTTGCTCATTTTCTACCACACCTGCCTAGTCGATATTTCGTCAACCACTTCTCTGATGTCAAGGTTGACAGGACAATTCCTCACGCATCTTCCACAGCCCACGCAGAAGCTCTCACCGAAGTTCTTGACAAAATAGTTGAACTTGTGCATGACTCTTTGCCTCATCCTCTCCTTTTCTGAGGGGCGAGGGTTATGCCCAGAACCCTGCAGCGTGAAGCAGGGAAACTGACAGGAGTCCCAAATTCTGACTCTTTTTCTTTCCTCCGTTTCTTCGTCCAGAACGTCGAAACAACAGCAGGTGGGACAAAGGTAGGTACAGATTCCGCAGCCTACGCACTTCTGGTGTATTCGGTCCCAAATCGGGTCGTCGAAAATCGTATCCAGCTTCTCGCTCACGTCTTCAACGGATACCTTTGATCTAATGGCTTTCTCAGCGTCTTCGGAGAGCTTCCTCGCCGTCACCATATCGGCCTTTTCTGCATTCTCTAACCACGAAAATTCTTCAATGAGCTTCTTACCCTTTTCAGTGACTGCTTCTATCAGATACTTGTCGCCTACTTCGTGAAGAAGCAGGTCCACGCCTTCTTTTCCGAAAGGGCTTCCGCCTGTGGACGTGCAGAAACACGTGCTCAGAGGATGATTACATGCTAAACCGACGGTAGTAGTGTTCTCCCTCTTCTCCAAATAGTACATATCTTTGTGTTCCCCAGAAGAGAAGAACTTGTCGAGCAAAACAAAGCCTCTGGCATCGCACGGTCGGACACCCAGCAACACCATCTTTGTCTTCAGGCTTGGGAGCGTCTCTATGTCCACTGTTTTCTTTCCGACCTTATAGGTGAACAAGATCTCGGTTTGTGGGAAGAAAACCTCCTTGGGAGACTTCTTTGTGTTCTGAAAACCTAGGTAAATTTGATTTTCAGAAGAGATCCTTTCAAAGAAAACGAGGCTTCTATCCTTAACTGGTCCGAAAACCTCGTGTTCTTTGGTTAACTCTTCTATGAGCGTGGGCATTTTACTCTTTTCTATGACCTTCCACTCTATTTGAAACACCGCCTTTTCACTTGATGAACTCCTGAGAGTCATCCATCTCGAACTCTCCCAACGGAGGGATCTCTTCAAGGCTTACTCCAGACTCGTAGTTGTACCGTTCTTTCATGATCTTCTCGGTTTTCTTCACGAGTTCCCTCAAGTTTATGTCCATCGGGCAGGCTCGACTGCAAGCTCCACAGTCAACGCATCGTCCAGCCACATGGAAGGCGCGGACAATATGATAGATCATCGTGTCTGAGAGGTCGTTCGTCTTGCCGAACCAAGCAGGCATGGTCTGGTCGACGAAGCACGTCTTACAGTAGCAGAGAGGACAAACGTTTCTACATGCGTAGCACCTGATGCACTTGCTCAGTTCTTCCTTGAAGTGCGCCCACCTTTCCTCCGTCGACTTCGACCCAATATCCGAAACCTCAGCGAACTCGTCGACATCTGGTGTCTCACGCACTTTCTCCCCCACAAAAACATCTAAAATAGGAGGGTTTCTGTGCCTGCAGGTTAGACATGAGTCGCAAAGAAAATCTTTTTTCGGCAAGACAAGCTCGAAGCCTTCCCCCTTAGCCCTTATCTGTTCGGCTTCAACAGTGGCCTCCAAGACTTCTCTACTGTCAAGTCTTGCCTCTAGCTTTTTTCTATCAATGAGTCCGAGACAAGGGACACCTATAATAACCACGTTTTCCCTCGGAATCTGTTTTTCAACGGCGCAAACCGCTATTGAACGTGCGTCGCAACCTTTTGCGACGATACCCACTTTTTCTTCTCTGCCCACCAGGTATTTTGAAAGATTGGCGTCGCAACATGCGTTCCAAACGAGTTTTTGAATATCCTCCACCTTGTCCACGAAGCATGGAGTGGTTCGGTATGGCAGGGTCCCTTGTTCGTATCCAATTATCAGGTCTACTTTCTTCTCGCTGAGAAGTTTTTCAGCAACGTCTCTTATTGAATCTTCAAGGTTTCCCACGCGGCGCTCACCTCTTCACCAATCTCGCGGCAGGCCCTAGGGCCTTCACCTTTTCTACTACGTCCTTAACGACGCTAGCAAACTTTTCACCTTCAGCGGCAGAGACCCACGAGAAGTTCACCCTTCCAGGTTCAATTCCGACGTATTCCAGTAGGTCCTTCAGTACAGCGAACCGCCTTCTAGCCACGAGGTTTCCGCTGATGTAGTGGCAGTCGCCTGGATGGCATCCTGAGACGAGGACCCCGTCCCATCCGCGCTGTAGGGCTTTTATGATAAAGTATGGGTTAATCCTCCCCGAGCAGGGGACCCGGACGATCCTTATGTTGGGGGGATACTGCATTCTACTGATTCCAGCGAGGTCGGCTCCAGCGTAGCTGCACCAGTTGCATAGGAAGGCTAGTATTCTTGGGTTCGTTTCTTTTTCAAAGGGTTTCACTGTAGTCACCTCAGTGCGTTAATGACCAAGTTCATCTGCATGTCGGTGAAGCCCTTGATGTCTATTGCCGAGCACCTGCAAGTAGCGGCACAGGCTCCGCACCCCTTGCAAAGGGCGCTGTTCACCTTTGCGATCTTCCCCCTCTTGGTTTCTTCGATTTCTATAGCGCTGTAAGCACATACTAGGATGCAGAGCTCGCATGCTGTGCATCTATTCGGGTTAACGGTGGCGATAATACCCTCAGCCTCAATGGCATCTTTCGTCAACAGCGTACACGCCCTGGCCACCGCGGCCTTCGCTTGTGAGATGCTCTCTTCTATGGGTTTCGGCGAGTGGGCCATCCCACACACGAAGATGCCCTCTGTGGCGAAGTCGACAGGTCGAAGCTTGGCGTGTGCCTCCAAGAAGAAGCCATCTTCATTTATGGGAACCTTCAGCATCTTGGCTAGAATCTCGTTTTCTTTCGGCGGAACCACAGCCGCGCTCAGAACGAGGAGGTCTGCATCTATGAGGAGGTCTTCTTGGATGGTTGGTTCAAAGACTGATACTTGCAATACTTCTTTTCCTTCCGACATGGCTTTGGCAACCTTCGGCTTGTTTTCCTCCTTGTAGCGGATGAAAACCACTCCAGCCTCTCGAGCCTCTCTATAATGGTCTTCCATTAGGCCGTAAGTTCTTACGTCTCGGTACAGAACGTACACGTTGGCGTCTGGGTCTTTGGCCTTCACTTTGAGAGCGTTCTTGACCGCTTCTCCACAGCACATTCTACTGCAGTAGGGGTGTTCGTCATTCCTAGACCCAACGCACTGGATCATTACCACATTGCCGAACTTTTCTTGGTCAGCAGTTGCGATTCTGTTCTCCAATTCCAGCTGCGTCAATACGCGAGGGTCTTTTCCGTAGAGGTACTCGCTGGGGTGAAGTTCTTCGCCTCCTGTGGCCACAATCACAATTCCGTGACCCAGCTCCTTCTTTTCCGAGCTCTGAGTTATGGTGGTTTTGAAGTTTCCCACGTAGCCGGAGACGTTCTCGACCTTTGCGTCTGGAAAAACCTGAATCAGTTTGCTTGCGCTTATCTTTTCAATCATCGTTCTTAGGTACCCTTGAGTGTCGTCGTTGTCCAGTGTGTAGTGTATTCTGCGGAGGAAGCCTCCAAGCTCTTTGTTCTTCTCTACGAGGTCAACTTCAAAGCCTTGCTCGGCGAGGGCTAGAGCGGCTGTCATTCCCGCCAACCCTCCCCCGATAACGAGACCTCGGCGTGTGACACCCAATGAAAGTCTTTCTAAGGGCTCTATCACCCGAGCCTTCGCCACGGCCATTCGCACTAAGTCCTTTGCCTTCTCGGTGGCGTCTTCAGGATCACGCATATGCACCCAGGAACACTGGTCGCGGATGTTAGCCATCTCGAAGAGATACCTGTTTAGGCCGGATTCCCTTATTGTTTCTTGGAAGAGAGGTTCATGGGTTCGGGGTGAACATGATGCCACTATAACTCTGTTTAGTCCGTATTCTTGGATTCTCTTCTTAATTATCTCTTGAGTGTCTGAGGAGCATGTATAGAGGTTGTCACAGACGTGGACAACATTTGGTAGAGTTTGAGCATACTTCACAACGCTTGGAACGTCGACGACCCCTCCTATGTTGATGCCGCAGTGACAGATGAAGACCCCTATTCTGGGCGGCTGACCTCTAACATCCAGCTCTTTTGGATACTCTTTCTTCTTGACCAGGGTTCCTCGAACAGAGGATAGTAATTCGCCCACGCTAGAAGCGGCGGCGCTGGCTTGGGTAACTGTTTCAGGTATGTCCTTTGGCGATGAGAGCATTCCGCAGACGAAAACTCCAGGTCTGGAGGTTTCCAAGGGATGAAAGCGTTGGGTTTTGGAGAAACCGTATTCGTTCACCTCAACACCGAGGTTTTTAGCCAGCCTCTTAACGTTCTCGGATGGTGTGAAGCCGACCGATAGGACGACAAGGTCGAACTCTTCCTCGTGGAGTCTTCCGTCTTCGGTCTCGTACCTTATCCTTAGGTTTTGGGTCTTGGGTATCTCCTCTACCTCGGACACCCTGCACCTGACAAACCTAACTCCATACTCTTCCTTAGCCCTCTCGATATACTTGTCAAAATCCTTCCCGTAGGCCCGCAGATCGATATAGAAGATGGTGGGTTCAATCTGGCTCATGTGCTCTCTGGCTATAACCGCCTCCTTCGTGGAGTACATGCAGCAAACAGAAGAGCAATAGCCGTTTCCACACGTGACGTCTCTAGAGCCAACGCACTGTATGAAAGCGATTTTCCTAGGGATATCCCCCTCTGAGGGCCTCTGTACGCGTCCCATGAAGGGTCCAGAAGCGCTCAAGATGCGCTCGAACTCGATGCTCGTGACCACATTGGCGTATCTTCCGTAACCGTACTCGCTCTTCAGCTTGGCGTCAAATTCCTTAACGCCAGGGGCTAGAATGACAGCGCCTACGTTCAGCTTCACTTCTTTCTCTTGGTCTGAGTAGTTTATGGCCTCGGCCAGACAAATGTTTTTGCACAGCCCACAGCCTATACACTTTTCTCTGTCAATCATGTACACCAAGGGAACAGCTTGAGGGTAGTTGATATGAATTGCCGTTCTCTCACTCAAGCCCTTGTTGAAGGTGTCTATGGCGTCGACTGGACAGAATTTGGCGCAAAGCCCACAACCAGTGCACTTCTCGATGTCAACGTATCTTGGTCGTCGCCTTACTAAAATGTTGAAGTTGCCTACCTCTCCAGAAATCTCGGCGACTTCGGAGCATGTCAAGACTTCAACGTTCAAGTGTCTTCCGCATTCCACAAGTTTGGGGGATAGAATGCACATGGAGCAGTCGTTGGTTGGAAAGGTTTTGTCTAACTGCGCCATGACTCCGCCTATAGCCGAGGAGTTATCCACCACGTAAACTTTGAAGCCTGACTCGGCTAGGTCGAGCGCAGCCTGTATTCCTCCAATTCCCCCGCCTACAACCAACACTGAACCCACTTCGCTTCGTTCAGAAAGCGGGTTTTGCGAGTTCATTTTGTTATCCTCCATGTTCTTGATTTCGTCTCTCACCCTCCAGCTCTTCGATACTTCGGGCTGTTTCCTTCAATTCCCACGACAGAGACCAGCCCATCGCGCTCAAGAGAGACCAGGTTTCTCAGTACTTCCCTCGGTGAAGATTCTACTCTCTGGACTATCTCTTTGACAGAAAGAGCGTCTTCTTCAATGGAGATGAGAATTCTTCTTTTCGCAAACTCTTTTTCGATAGTTTGGAGCGTCAGCTGGTCGAATTCTTCTTGTGACACCTTCTCCCCGAAGACGTTCTTGTCCTCTACGAGTTCCCTTTCCCTGCCCACAAGCCATCTGATCCTCTCGTGGGCGAGAGTCTCCTTGGCTGCAACCAAACGCGTCCTCAACTGTTGTGGCTTCAGATCTGTTTCGTTACCAAGCGGGCCCAGTTTCCTTACCTTTTCTGTGAAATCTTTCACCAAGGTTGCAAAACGTTCCCCCTCAGACGCGGACACCCAATCGATCAGCAATCGCTCAGAAGACAACCCTACGTTCTTCAGGATATTTTTAGTCGCTTTCATTCTCCTTTCTGTATAGTAGTTCCCAGTCATGTAGTGGCAGTCGCCAAGGTGGCACCCCAAAACCATAACGCCGTCTAACCCTCTGATGAATGGTTCAAGGACGATGGTTGGGTCAACCCTTGCTGAGCACATCACCCTGATAATCCTGACGTTTGGCGGATACTGGAAGCGGCTGACTCCAGCTAGGTCCGCGCCGGCGTAGGAACACCAGTTGCAGAGGAAGCCCAGGATGTCTGGTTCAAAGCTTTCTTTAGAGGTCAAGATGTCACCTCCACTAGTGGAATCACTTGCGCGAGGAGTTGCTCATCCGTAAAGTGTCGCATTGTGATCGCCCTCTGCGGGCAACCAGCACCACATGCCCCGCAACCCTTGCAGGAGGCGGCTATCACCTTGGCTTTCCTTCCCTTCTCGGTTTCTTCGATCCGTATCGCCTTGAAGGGGCAGGTCAGCTCACATAAGCTACAGCCTGAGCATTTGTCCTCATCAACCACTGAGATTGAGGGCTCGGTCTTCACGTGCCCAGCGGATAGCGGTATTGATGCTCTGGAAGCCGCGCCATAGGCTTGGGAAATGCTCTCGCCGACATTGGCTGGCCAGTGAGCGCAGCCGCACACATAGATGCCGTCTGTGGCAAAGTCTACAGGTCGAAGTTTCACGTGGGCCTCTAGGAAGAAGCCATTCTCATCCACTGGCACTTTCAGTTTCTGCGCGAGATGTGCCGAGTCAAGATGGGCAACCATAGGGGTCGATAGCACAACCATGTCAGAAGGCAGAATAAGTTCTTCACCCAAAAGCTCATCGTGAACTCTCACGAACCCGTTCTCGACGACCGGCGGTCTTTCTGGCGAGTATTTTATAAAGGTTATGCCGGTTTCTCTGGCTTTTCCATAGTAGTCTTCGTATTGGGTTCCTTGGGTTACCATGTCTCTATAGAGTGCGAAAACCTGTGTGGCTGGGTTAGCTTCCTTGATCAGCATGGCGTTTTTGAGGGAGGTTGGACAGCAAACCTTGGAACAGTAGACTCTTTTTTCGTTCCTAGACCCTACACATTGGATCATCACAACTGTGTCGGCGCTGAGCCTCCCTTCCTTCAGCATTCGTTCCAGTTCCATCTGAGTGATAACGTTTTCTTCATCGTAGCCGTACATGCCCACAGGCTTGAGCGTCTCAGCGCCTGTCGCCACTATGATCACTCCGGCCTTGAATAATCCCTCCTTATCTCCTTGCCCTACCGTGACATCGTAGTTGCCAACGAAGCCTTTAACTTCTTTAACTTCGGAAGACATCAAAACCTCTATCTTCGGGTTCTTCTCAATCTCCTCAGCCTTCGCCTGAACCAGCCTTGAGGCTTCTTCATGCGTTGGGTAGAGCTTGTAGAGGCTGTTTAAAGTTCCGCCTAACCGGTCCTCCTTCTCTATCAGCTTCACCTCGTAGCCTCGGTTGGCTAGGCTTAGCGCACAGGTCATTCCCGCTATTCCCCCACCAATCACCAGAGCGCATGGATTGACCGCAACTTCGGTCTCTTCCAAAGGTTCCAGCAACACCGCCCTTGCGACTCCCATCCTTATGAGGGCTTTCGCCTTGTCGGTTGCCCTCTCCCTGGTTTTCATGTGAACCCAAGAGCACTGGTCCCTTATGTTGACAAACTGAAAGAGATATGGGTTCAATCCTGCCTCCTTGCAAGTTGACCTAAACAGGGGCTCGTGAGTCCTAGGGGTGCAAGAGGCCACGATCACGCGGTTCAGCCTTTTTTCAGCTATAGCGTTTTTTATTTCTGTCAACCCAGCCTCGGAGCACGTATACCGATTATCCTTCGCGAAAACAACGTTGGGTAGGCTTAGGGCGTATTCACGGATCTCCGGGACGTCCAAAAATCCTCCTATGTTCGTGCCGCAGTGGCAGACGAAAACGCCGACTCTCACTTCATTCAAGCTCTTATCACCTCATCACCGTTTCTGCAGCTCTCTCGGCTGCTCCACTCGCTTGCGCTACG
>CAYGAE010000006.1:3925-32444 GCA_964347855.1 uncultured Candidatus Bathyarchaeia archaeon | reverse complement strand
TCGATCACTTGATAGTTGGGATGAAACCTTAGCAGATGGAAAGGTATGTCCGCTCCTAGGTTCTCCTTTATCCATGTGGCGAGTTCGCGGATTCTCTCGAGGGAGTCTCCAAGCTTAGGAACTACCAAGTTGGTGACTTCTATGTGAATGTTGTTTTTCTTCATTTCTTTTAGAGAATCGTAGACGGGGTCGACCGATGGAACTGCTGAAAACTTTTCGTAGAACTCGGGATCTCCTCCACCTTTGAAATCGACGGTTGCAGCGTCTAGAAAGGGGGCTATCCTTTTGACAGCTTCTGGGGTCATGTATCCGTTTGTCACGAAGGTGTTGAAGAATCCTCTATCGTGTGCTAGTTTTGCGGTTTCGTAAGCGTATTCGAAGAATATGGTTGGTTCCGTGTACGTATAGCTGATTCCTTGGCAGCCATTATCTTCTGCGGCTTTCACAATTTTCTCGGGAGGAAAGTCGTACCCCTTGATCTTCCTTTCTTGACTTATCACCCAGTTATCGCAGAACCTACATCGGAAGTTGCATCCCACTGCGGCGATGGACATGACAAGAGAGCCTGGATGAAAGTGCGAGAGAGGCTTCTTCATGATCGGATCTACACATGCTGAACAAGCCTTTGCATATACTAGCGAATACAGCTTGCCCTTCTCGTTTCTCCTAACTAGGCAGAACCCCACACCACCGTCACGGATTGTGCATCTCCTTGCACAGAGGTTGCATTTGACCGCGTTCTCAGGCAACTGTTCGTAAAGAATAGCTTCCTTTGGCATACTTTTCTTCTCCACTATGTGGATCTTATCGCCGTCAAACCTCGTGGTCAAGGTTGCTGTTACAGCCCTGAAGCCCCGTACTATGTACTAGTATGAACGTATAGGCTTTCCTTTGTCACCAATTCAAGAAACTCTCACGTTTGCAGAACGGTTATATATTACTATTTGGTAATTACAATATGGTAAGCTACGACCGGGGCACGTGTAAAAAAGGCGACATGTGAAGAGAATAAGAAAACGATAAAGATTGACCGACTTGCGGGATGAACATGCAAAGTGAGATCTACAACGTAGATTACAACGACTACGTGAAGCTAGTGGGTACAGCTCACTTTACGAGACGCAGTCTCCACGACGCCTATGAAGCGGTTAGGAGCCTGCAACCCCATGATCTCGCTATTGAACTAGACTTGAAGCGTTTCAGGATCTTGAATAACTCTTGTTTGATATGTCCTGAGCATAGGATATGTAACGCGAAATGCGAGTTTATTGGAGCAACTGAGGTCATGGGAAATGTGGACGCCAACATATGGCTCATAGACATGTCAGAACAGGAGATTAGGCACAGAATACGACGCTTGACGACTCCAACATGGATGTATCTTGTCGGCATTCCGTTTATACGTGAGGAAGACGACATCACCCGACTCTGGGAACAAGGATTCAAAGACGAGGTCCTCAATTTGTACCAAGGAAGACTGGAGAATCTTCGCAGACGGGCACCGGCAGCATGGCGAGTCTTAATTGAAGAACGTAATACATTGATGGCTGTGAGGCTAGCGTGGATAGTTACTGAAAAGCTAAGCGTAGAGAAACAGCCTGACGTCCTAGCTCTTGTTGGGGCAGCCCACGTTGAAGGGATAAAAAGATTGCTAAGCACTCCTGTCACCATAAAAGAGAATCTTCAGAGGCTGGGTTTAGGCTTCACGCCTCCAACCTTGATCAGAAGGATAAGCGTCAAGGGAGACTAGGTATTCCTTAAGTGAGGTAAGCAAGCAAACAAAAGATTGTTTCTTGTTTTTCGCTAGGATCTAACAGTGCTTTTCTCACCGTTAACAGTTCGCAGCCAACTTCAGAGCATCGTACCCGCTCTAGGCGCGTACATTTTGCATACATGTTAGGAACTGGTTAACCTGTTCGCTTCCTTTACAGCCTTTACCGCCACTTCTATCATATCATTGGCTGGCTCTCTAGTTGTCAGGCGTTGAATGGCCAAGCCTGGTAGTGTAAGGATTCTCATGACTATTGAGTGCTTGTGTCTGTCACTTAGCTTCAAGAGCTCGTAAGATATGGCTCCGATTGCTGGAAGTAGGAGTAATCTGTATGCAAGTCTCGCGGTGAAGCCCAGATCGGGTATGATCGAGAATAGCAAGATGCTTACCAACACGACAATGAAGATGAAAGAGGTTCCACACCGGGGATGTAGCCTAGAAAACCTCTTTACATTCGCAACATCCAAAACCACTCCGGCTTCGTAGGCGTTGATCGTCTTGTGCTCTGCGCCATGATACTGTAGGATTCTTTTGAACTCGCCCCACATAGCCACTGAGGCTAGATACAGGAGAAAGAGCGTAAGGCGAACTATGGCTTCAACAACGTTGAAAAGTACTCCTGTGAGATTGAGTAGAGTAGTCAGGAGGAAGGGTACTATGAAGAATAAAGAAGTCAGCCCTAAAGCCATGACAAGCACTACTGCAAACTCCTTGTAAGTGAATTTTTCCTCTTCTTCCAGAACTGCGTTTGCAGAGAAATAGATGCCTTTGACACCAAGGTAGAGAGTTTCAAACAGTGCGACGATGCCTCGTAAGAACGGTACTCCAAGGACTTTGTATCTTTTAGTTATGGAGTTTATCTCTTCTCTTTGTGTTAGTATCTCGTTGTTTGGTTGCCTAACACACATCACCACATGTGTGCGAGAGCGAATCATCACTCCTTCTATCAGAGCTTGGCCACCAAATGCTAGCGATGGTTCCTCTCTTCTTTGAGCGAGCGACTCCATGATTTACACGAAGATTCCGCTGGTCTTATATTCTTTTGTTCTTCACGAGTCGCAATCTGTGCTGAAAGACGACGAAAGTAACATGATTCCTGTTGACTAGTTAAATTCATATGTGGTTTGGCCATTTAGTAAACCAGTGTTAACGAGGGTGAACACCTTATGAGTAGAACCTCCGAGTTATCAGGCTTCTACAAGCTAACCCCCCAAGAAAGGGCGCAATTCGTAAAGGAATTCGCAGGACTAACAGGTGAAGAAGTGGGAATCCTACAGTCAACAGGATCATTAAAACTGGAACTCGCCGACCGCATGATAGAGAACGTTGTTGGAGCCTTTCCAATACCCCTCGGAATCGCGGTGAATTTTCTGATCAACGGAAGGGACTACCTAATACCTATGGCAATCGAGGAACCCTCAGTCGTCGCAGCTGCTAGTTACGCCGCAAAGATGGCCAGATCAAAGGGAGGGTTCTTCACTAGCAGCACTGAGCCTATCATGATAGGCCAGATCCAAACTGTTAGCGTAGACAACCCCTACGGGGCAAAAATGGCAATCTTAGCGGCAAAGAGCGAAATTCTCAAGAAAGCCAATGAACAGGACCCCATGCTCGTCTCAGCTGGCGGAGGTGCCAGAGATCTCAACGTGAAGGTGATAGATGCTAACAGTGGACCCATGGTCATCACAGAACTCCTGGTAGACTGCAGAGATGCCATGGGCGCAAACGCCGTGAACACAATGGCTGAAGCCGTTGCTCCTTTTATAGAGAGAATAACAAAAGGCAGAGTATACCTCAGAATCATCTCTAACTTAGCCACCAAAAGACTGGCACGAGCTTGGACGGTTGTGGCGAAAGAAGCAGTGGGCGGAGAGGAGGTTGTTGACGGAATCGTAGAAGCCTACAATTTTGCAGCCGCTGATCCATTCAGGGCCGCAACCCACAACAAGGGCATACTCAACGGTATAATCGGAGTTGTAGTAGCCACATGCAACGACCATCGCGCAGTAGAAGCTGGAGCTCATGCCTATGCAGCAAGAATGGGACACTATGGACCGTTAACCGTTTGGGAGAAGAACAAAGACGGTGACTTGGTTGGTTCCCTTGAACTGCCCATGGCCATTGGGATAATCGGTGGAGCCACCAAGGTGCACCCCGTTGCTAGAGTGGCACTCAAAATCTTAGGAGTCAAGACTGCCAACGAGTTGGGCGAGGTGATGGCTGCGGTTGGTTTAGCTCAGAACCTCGCTGCCTTAAGGGCTCTATCTCACGAGGGCCTCCAGAGGGGACACATGTCGCTGCACGCGAGAAATTTCGCCATATCAGCAGGGGCAACGGGAGAACTCGTTGACTTGGTTGTAGAAAGGATGGTCGAAGAACGTAAGGTAAGACTGGATAGAGCAAAGGAACTAATAGACGAGTTTAAAAAAAGAGGGAAAATGTGACGTCTCCCGTTCCTGCCCAGATATGTACGCAGTGAATATGAGAGATAAGCATGATAGTCATTCCAGGTCCAGCATCTGGAAAACTGGGCGAAAAAGTTGCTCAATTGATGAATTCAAGAATTGTTGCTGTAGACCTCAAAACCTTTCCAGATGGAGAGTCTAGGATGAGACTCGATGGGGACGTTGAAAGAGAAGAGGTTGTTATCATCCAGTCAACCGGACCTCCTCAAGACACATGTCTTATGCAACTGTTCCTATTGATCGATGCGGCGAGAGATTTAGGAGCCAGGAAGATTGTAGCAGTAGTCCCATACCTGGCTTATGCCAGACAAGACAAACGTTTTCTGCCGGGGGAAGCAGTCAGCATCGAGACGGTTATCAAGCTTCTTGAAGCCTCCGGAATTGATCGCTTCTTGACTGTGAACACCCACGAAGAAGGCATTCTGAAACAGTTCAGTGTGCCAGCGGAGAATCTTTCTGCGATTGGTTTGCTTGCAGAACACTTCAGAAATGAGGGATTAGATCGATCGTTCTCTTTAGCTCCCGATCAAGGCGCCTTAGAACTAGCTGAGGAAGCTGAAAAGGTTCTTAATGGAGGCTGTGGATGGCTAAGGAAGGAGAGAGACCGTTATACAGGGGAGATCAGCGTCGAGGCTAAGAAGTTTGACGTAAAGGGGAAGGACGTACTCATCTTTGATGACATCATCAGCACTGGAGGAACTATAGTTGCTGCGACTAGGATTTTGAAAAAACAAGGTGCAAAAAGAGTGTACGCCGCCTGTGTCCATCCACTGCTCATAGGTGAAGCGCAGAGCAAGATCATGAAAAGTGGAGCGGAGGGCATAGTCGGCACTGACTGCGTTTCCGGTCCTGTAAGCGTTGTTTCGGTTGCTCCAGTGATCGCAGAAGCCCTCTCTAAACGAGGAGTTTAAAGGGTGGCTAGGCTATTCTTTCTGCTCTCAGGTGAACATCCAAGTCTCCCCTTTTCAGAGTTGGAATCCATCTTCGCAGCTGAGGGCCATGAATATCGAGTCTTAGAAAGGTTGACTCAGGTCATTCTTGCAGATGCAGACGTTCATAGCCTAAAGGCTGTTGAATCCAGGTCAGCCATGACCAGAGTTTGCGGTCTAGAGTTGTTCAACTGTGACGCCGTTTTTGCTGAAATCTCAGAGAAGATAGATTCGTTATCTATCGAAGCTTTTCTGAAGCTTGGAGAGAGCTTTGCGGTCCGAATAAAAAGAATACAACGAGCCGCACCACACATTATCCGAGTTGAACTTGAAAGAGAACTTGGCAAATCAATTCTGAACAAAGTTCAAGGAGCCAAAGTCAACCTTAAATCGCCTCAGAGGACCTTCTTCGGAATCTTAACCGAAAACCGATTCATCTTCGGATTGAAGATGGCTGAAATCCCCAGAAAGCCGTTTTTTGAAAGAAGCCCCCAAAAACGACCCTTTTTCCATCCGTCAGCCATGCCTCCCAAACTGGCGAGATGTATGGTGAACTTGGCTCAACCGAGAGAAGGCGACCTGGTGCTTGATCCATTCTGTGGGACCGCGAGCATGCTTATTGAAGCCGGGCTGCTTGGCTGCCAAGTGTTAGGTTTTGATGTACAATCACGTATGATAAGGGGAAGCTTACAAAATCTTCTTCATTTTGGCGTAAAGCCAGAGGGAATTGCTGTCGCGGACGCTAAACATCTCCCCCTACACAAGGTCGATTGCGTCATTACGGATCCTCCTTACGGTAGGTCAGCCACTACTCTTGGATGGACCACGCGGCAGATTGTCGAATCCTTCCTGTCAACTATAGGCGAGATTCTTCCTAGGGGACGAAGAATTTGCATGGCAGCTCCCAAATCCATAAGTATAGGCAAAATCGGAAGAGACTTTGGTTTTAAACATGCGGAGTCTCATCTTGTTTATGTACACAGAAGCCTAACAAGGGAGATAGCGGTCTTCGAGAGGACATGAAATGAGTCTCTATGTAATTTTCTTGGGAACCGCAGGAAGCATCCCGACACCAGACAGAAGCTTACCAGCCACCGCTATTCGTCGAAAAGGCGAGTTGATTCTTTTCGACTGCGGTGAAGGCTTACAAAGGCAGATGATTCGAGCAGGCGTGGGCTTTCATCGCAAAACGACGGTCCTCATAACTCATATGCATGGAGACCACCTTCTTGGTCTGCCTGGACTTTTCCAAACCATGTCTCTACTGGATAGAGAAAGGAAACTGGAGATTTATGGACCCCTGGGAATCAAGGCTTTTGTAAACGCAATAAGACAGACAGTTCAGTTTGCGCTGACGTTTCCGATCGAGATAGCTGAAATAGAGGAGCCGGGCGTAGTATGCCACCAAAAGGAATACCAGATCCACGCGACTTGGGCCACCCACGTGGTCCCCAGCCTAGCCTATGCACTGATAGAGAAGCCTCGACCGGGGAAGTTCTATCCAGAAAAAGCACAGGCTCTCGGAATTCCAGAAGGCCCTTTATGGTCACAACTGCAACACGGCTCAAGCGTTAAACTATCCGATGGGCGTATAGTCAAGCCAGAAAAGGTTTTGGGACCCCAGCGTCCCGGAAGAAAGATTGTCTATACTGGAGACACGGGACCCTCACAAGAAATCATAAAGTTCGCCGAAAATGCTGATCTCCTGATTCACGACGCCACCCTTGACGACGAACTCCTGGAGAGAGCTCGAGAAGATGGACACTCTACGCCAAGTCAAGCAGCAGAGGTCGCAAAAAAAGCGAGAGCAAGAAAACTGATTCTGACACACATAAGCGCACGATACAAAGACCCAAGTCTACTACTCGAACAGGCAAGCAAAGTTTTCTCCCACGTTGATGTCGCTGAAGATTTCAGGAAGGTTGAGATCCCTCTTTCAGAAACCTAAGCAAAAATCCTACGTAATATTTGAAGGCTCTCTTCTACGTGTTCTATGGATTCAAGCATGATGACACTACCATATTCGACTTTCTTGAAAGCTTTTGCAACCTCTTCCCATTCGATTGTTCCGTAGCCTATACCGAGATGTCTGTCGCCGATGCCATCGTTGTCACTAGCATGTACATGAACGATTCTTTCCGAAAATTGGGTGATGAAGCTCTCAATTTGGCGATTTATGTTGGCGTGTCCCACATCTAAGACCAAACCTAAATCTTCGCCAAATTCGTTATAGAAGCGGGAGAAATCCACTACACTCTTCATCAGGAAGGGGAAGGGTTCAGGAACATTCTCAATGGCTATGTCTACACCCTGTCTTCTGGCGAATTTCAACAAAATGTTTACAGACACCATGTTGAGTCGCCAATCCAGTCCTGGATAAAAATGACTAACGCCAGTTCTTTTGCCCGGATGAAAGATCCACAGACGGCATCCCAATTGTCCAGATAAAATAATGGATTTCTTAAGCCTCTTCAGGATTGTTCGTCGCAAAATTGGGTTGGGTGAGGCTATGTTGATATCTACAAAGGGTGCATGAACCGTCAGCTCTAGATCGCGAGACTTGGCAACCTCTTTAAGAATCTTCACTCGTCTGCTGCTAAGTGTGTGTAGCCCTTCATCAAGAATCTCTATTTGCCGTGTGGTAACCGTGTGAAGGAGTCTCGTGAGAGCGGAAAATGGTTCTCCCAAGCAAAAGAGCAGGGATAAGCCGATTTCAGGTTTAGCCATGTTGACCACTATTTGGTTGTTCTGGGAGCTAGCCATTCGATGAGTTCTCTTGGGTTGTCGCATCGAATTTCAACCTTTATCGGTCCTAATGGGGATTCGGCTTCAGGCTCTGAGAATGAGACATGCCCTGCATAGGCGACTTGCTTGTTCAAGTAGAACACTATGGATTCTTGGCCTAGCCCCCCAAAGAGTGCTCCTCTGGCGGCGTCGCGGATCCTCTCTCTTCGTAGCAAGTTGTAGAGCTTGGAGAGAGCCTCTCTTCCAACGATCTGCGCACTAAGAAGGCTTCCTCGCTTTTGAGTTTTAGTCTCAAAGTCCATGTTTCCAAAAATGTTTTCCACAGCAGTCTTGACTTTAGCAGGATCTTCAGTGGGATTGGCCTCCACCTCCACGCTGATGGCTACTTCGTCCATCTGGTTGTCGCATCCTCCAAGACCTTGCGGGCTTTTCTCTTAAATTCAGTCATAGTCCCTTCGTTTACTATCATGTAATCTGCAGTTGCGATGGCGCTTCCTAAGCCGACGCTAAGCTCTCGCAGGTCTCGTTCAAGGAAGGTGTCCCAACCTCTAGGGTCATCACTCCGTTGACGATGAGAGAGCCGCTGGAATCTCGTTTCAGGCGACGAATGAATGGCGATAAGCGTGAAGTTTGGGAAGTGCCTCCTGAACTCGTTCACCTCGTGAAGGCTTCGTATTCCGTCAATGACAGCTATGCCTTTCTCCGAGTTTCTGATTCTCGGGATACATCGATCTGCCACTACAGCTGGCCCTTTTTCCCTTCTGAGCTGGAGCATAACCACGCCGAGGTTTCGAGGTGTAGCTCGCAACCCTCTTCTTTTTGCCTCCTGCCGTATTGTGTCTCCCATCACCACCACAGAATACCCCATTCCCTTAGCGATCCTCATGACCGTGGCCTTCCCCGCGCCTGGCATACCGGCAATGCCGATAACGATTTTTCTCTTCATCGCCAGCCTCTCCACAAACCGCATTTCACACTGTATAAGGTTAAGATTAAAAAGCTATCAGCGAAGCCTATTGCTGAAGAATAAATTAAAATAGATTTATGAGAACTAGCAGAAGGGCTCCTCCATGGCGGAAACCATCAGAAGTTTCATCGCGTTTGACATAGATAACGAGTTGGTTCTTAAACGGCTCTCGGATATTCAGGAAACACTAACAAGCACCGGCGCCGACTTGAAACTTGTTAAACCCCAAAACATCCACATAACCATGCGATTCCTAGGCAACATCTCCCTCCACATCGTTGACTCAATCTACGAAGAAATGGAAACGGTCGCCTTCACGCCTTTTGACGCGGAAATTCGAGGATTAGGAGTATTCCCGAGTCTAAATTACGCAAGGGTTCTCTGGGCTGGAATCAAAAAAGGCGCTGACGAGCTCGCAGATGTCTCCAAACAACTTGAGCCCAAACTCAGAAGACTGGGATTTAAGCCAGACCCAAAAGGATTCAGTCCACATCTCACAATAGCCCGAGTGAAGACTGGACGAAACAAGAGAGCCCTCATTCAACGTCTCAAAGACTTGGCAGACTACGAATTTGGAACTGTAAGAGCTGCATGTTTGCGGCTGAAAAAGAGTGCTTTGACGCCAAAAGGCCCCATCTACTCAACATTGAAAGAAGTCTGTCACTGAGAAAACCTGGTAGAAAAGGTCGTCCGTGATTCCCATGGTATCCAGTCTTGAAAGGGTTTGTACAACAGTTTTGGAGAAGATTACTCCGACTCATGAAGAGAGAAAACGCGTTCTAGCGTTAGCTGAGAAGCTGAAACAGAAAGTGATGACAGCCGCGACAGAAGCTGAAGTTGATGCGGAAGTGAGAGTTGAGGGCTCCGTTGCAAAAGATACATGGCTGAGCGAAGAGCCCGACATCGACATCTTCATGCGCGTGCCGACCGCCATGCCACGAAAAGCCTTCGGTACAATCTGCTTAGACATTGCAAGAAGAGCTACCGAGGGATTTGACCAGATTGAAAGGTTTGCGGAGCATCCCTATCTAGAATCTATAGTTGACGAAATAACAGTGAACATAGTGCCGTGTTATAACGTAAAGAAGGGAGAGTGGTTGAGCGCCACAGATAGGACGCCGTTCCACACAGACTACGTGAAGCCCCTTTTAGATGCAAAAAAGTGCGGAGAAGTCAGGCTTCTAAAGAAGTTCTTGAAGGGCATTGGTGTCTATGGAGCCGAGATAAGAGTGGGAGGTTTCAGCGGATACCTCTGCGAACTTCTCACCCTCAACTACGGATCATTCCTTGAAGTTCTAGAGTCAGCCGCAGAGTGGAAGCGAAGAAAGATAATCGATTTTGAAGGCTACTATAAAGGAAGGGAAGAAGAGGCGGAGAAGATTTTTGAAGACTCCCTTGTCATGGTAGATCCTGTTGATAAGGGCAGAAACGCCGCAGCTGCCGTGAGGAAGGAACGACTCGACGAGCTTATCGTCGCCGCCAGAGCCTTTCTGAAAAGGCCCAACCTGAATTTCTTTTCTCCAACGCCCATAAAGCCTCTCAAACCCGAAAAGTTAGTCAGTACCCTAAAGAGTCGCGGATCAACAGTAGTCTTCGTGAAGTTCGGGAACATTGAGGCGGTCCCAGACATACTCTGGGGACAACTCTACAAATCTCAGAGGTCACTACGGAACATGCTTAAGCAAAACGATTTCAACATCATTCGTGACGATGTTTGGAGTGATGAAGAAAGCCTTAACATACTTGTCTTTGAGGTCGAACAGCCTTCTCTGCCCCTCATCAAGAAACATTTTGGTCCACCCCTCAGGAAAAAGACGGAGTGCGAAAAGTTTCTACAAAAACACATGCGAGCACCCCAGACGATCTCTGGACCACGGGTAGAAGATGGACGCTGGATCGTTGAAACGCGACGAAAACATACGAACATCGTGGATCTATTCCTTGAACGATTAAAAAACGGGGGAAGGAAGGTTGGAGTAGCAGAACTGATCTCCCAAGCCGTCGCAAAGGACTTCAAAGTCCTAGTGGGTGAAGAAGCGTCTGACCTGTATTCATCTAATCCACAGTTTGCAGGATTCTTAACAGAATATCTTGACGGAAAGCCCAGATGGCTTAGTTAAGACTCAAACAGATTCTAGCCGTATAAAGCTTTAAGAATCACAGGATACGACTAGAAGTTGTTGAAGGGAACGTAAATAGTATGCCTAGACATCACGCTATGACTAAAAAAACGAAGAAGAAAAAACAGAAGAGAGCTTCAAAAAAGAGAAAGAGACGGAGAGCGAAGGCCAAATAAATTTAGGTTAAACTAGAACATGGTTTTCTGTCTCCATCAGAAACGCTCGGGTTCAGAGATATATCATGCTATTATACACTTAACTTGTGTGAGAAGGTTATTGCTGAGTTATACTAGACATTCTTTGATGTAATCTTCCAACGTACTACCAGGCACCACTTCGATCTTATAGTCTCTAACATCAATGGAATGGTCAAAGTTCTTCTGAGGTATAACCACTTTCTTGAACCCCCAAGTCTCTGCGGCTTTGATCTTCTCGTACAACCCTCCGACAGCAGTCACTTGGATGGAATCGCCTACTCCTAAGTTGATTTCACCCGTGACAGCAACGTCTTGTCTAATGGGTTTCCCTTCAATGAGAGAGCATAACAATATGGCCATGGTAACTCCGGCGGATGGGCCATCGACACCATAGGATTGTGCAAAGTCAATGTGTGTGAGGTAGTCTTGAGCTATGTCGAGACCGTACTTTTGAAGTATTACGCTTCTCACCTTTGCCACACTGTCGGATATGAACCTCTCTTTATCGCCCTTTGCAACCCCGGTGACTTTGTAGTATCCTTTCAGTGGATAATCTCTGGGGATTTCGCCTCTCTTTGCCATGTTTGCCTTGACGCACATGACGTTGCCTGTCATCTCTCCACTATAAGGGTCTGACACCACGGCTAGACCATACATTTGTCCCAGTTTGTCTCCTTCGGGCTTGATCTCCAGTAGTTTGCCTCTTTCGCTTATTTGATGCTCCAATATCTGTCTCTGTATGGTTTTACAGTGCTTCTCGATGGCGGCTTCGACATGTCTCTTTTCTACCATTTCTGAGCCTTCGTTCATAGCCAGCGTTGCCGCGGTCTTGATTAGAGAGATTAGTGGCCTGAATCTTGTGGATAACGCGTCCTTCTTGTTGCTTCTGCGTCTTCCTTCCGTAACTATCTCTTCGCAGGCTCCCCTGCTGAAAGGAATTAGGTGAAACCGCTGAACCTCCTGCGCTACGAACTGGACATACTTCCTTCTGTTCTCCACAGTGTTAGGCATGTCATTATGCATTCTGACTACTTTGCCATAGCCGTATATTCTGTCCATCAAAGCTGGATGCATCTGGCTTATTGAATCAAAGTTGCCAGCGCCTACAAGAAAACACATGCACGGAACTGGTTCGGTGGAAACAGCTAATGCTGCTGTTCCGCTTTGTTGAAAGCGCCCCCTAGTGGTGATGGGCAACTGTCCATCTTCCAGAACTGTCAAGAGAGTAACAGCCTCAACTGGGTCAAGGTTTTTGATTTCATCTATGTACAAGATGCCCAAAGCGGCTCTGTGAACGTCTCCAGCGGAGACGCGCTGATGTTCAGGTGTACCCAAGCCACCGGTCTGGTAAGGGTCCCAAGCTATGTCTCCAAAAAGCTGAGATGATCTGTGCCCGGTAGCATCGATGAAAGGCGCATGCCTAGAAGAGTTGTCGACTATTAGTTTAGGCACACCAGACTGTTTCGCTCCCCCGATGCCCGGTAGATTGACGCTTCCTCCAAGCCGTCCAAACCACCAGATGAATATGCCGAAGAATATCAACGAGCCAGCCGGGACAAAGATGACCACTAACGAAGGAAACGACTGAGTAAAATATTCCAGGAAATTATGAGAAAAGAACTCGTGTAATGTCATGCCATCCTCGGTCATCACGGGGTTTAGAGTCCACGCTGTAAAGATGTTGTATATGCCGTACATTGCGATGAAGAGAAGAATCAGACCGAACACCAAGAGTATTGTTTGGAGCGCCCGCAAACCCAGTGAAAAGATGAACTTCTTCTTCTCTTGCCTAATCTTCTCCTTGCGTATTGTCTCCTTGCCCTTACCTGCCTCTTGCATGGAGATCTTGGGTTCGCTGGGGACGATCTTGTTTTTCCAGCAGAGGATGTCGAATAGCTTGATCTTTGTCTCTTTGTAGATCTGAGTAAGCTTGTCAGCCAGTGCTCTTCCGATAAGGGATTTTCCTGTTCCCGGGTCTCCAAGGAGAAGTAGGTAGGGTCCGGGACATAGTTGAGTCTTGGCTGACGGTTTAGCCTTGTTAGGTTCCTTCCAGTCATGATACCATTCATTCTTTTCCAGCCATTTCAGCTTGTGCGCCCACTCGTCGAGGCATAGGAAACATTCTTGTAAGGCACTATCTTGCCCAATAACCCAGGACATAAGATTATCATCGACTGGAAAGCGCTCTGTGCTCTCAAAATTCGCCCAATTCCACTTTACACTGACTTTTCTGCCTTGCACAGTTCTGTGGAGAGTTTCAACTTCCTTTCCAAACATACACATGCCCACAACTTAGTCGCGTAAACTTTCCACTTCTTACGGTGGGACGTCCATGTTGGACATAGGCTCCGAAAATTATAGTGATTATTTCAGTTCTCGCAATATAGCAGAAACAGATAGAGAGACTGAAGGAAGAAAATTTGGTCATGTTTAGAGATGGTCTAGAAACTCACACACGCCTCTACCCTGGCTATTATGCGAAACTATAAAACTCAAACACAACGGTGCTTATTCTATCTCGGATTGGAGAGACAGGTATATTTGAGCAGTTTGCTCTGCAGCCTTCTTCCAGGTGAAGTACTGTAGAACCCTTTTGCGTCCATTTTCGCCCCACTTCTTCGCTCGCTCCATGTTTCCAAGCACTTCAACCAGCCCCCAAGCAATGTCGGCTGGATCTCCACCATTGACGTGAACCCCATTCTGGTCAGGACCAGAGGATATAACCTGCTCACGGAACCCCACGACTCCTTGAGCTCCGACGACCACTGGTTTTTTCATGGCCATGGCCTCTAGACTTACGATGCCAAAGGGTTCGTAGATGGACGGAAAAACACAGGTATTGGCAGCGGCGTAATGCAAGATTCTTTCTTCTTCGGGCACGAATTCGAAACGGCAGATAACTTGGTCTTTTATTCCAAGCCTGCTCGACATTTCGAGGATGTCCATTTGCTCCTCTCCTTTGCCCAGAATCACGAGTTTTGTCTTGGGATATTCCTCTAGGATTAAGGGCATGGCTTGAATCAGGTTTCTCACACTTTTAACCCATGTTAGCCGTCCTAAGAAGAGGATCATGTGCTCGTCATCTTGGATACCGTACGTGTCCCGGATTTTATGGACATCATCTGGCTTGCACTGACTCGGATCGTATCGTTCAGGATCTACTCCGTTCCAGACGACGCTGATCTTTGATTCTGGCCAGCCATGGCGGGTAAGGTCCTCTTTCATCACGTAGCTGACCGTAATTATGCGATCTGCAGTTTGGGCGGTTGCGTATTCCAGGTGGGATACAACTTCTGAGCCGTGACCGCCGAGACGACCGCGTTCGGTGCTGTGGACGTGGAAAACTACGGGGATTTTCGTTTCGTTTTTTACTATGATTCCGGAGATGCTGCTGAGCCAGTCGTGAACGCACACTACGTCGAATTGGTAGTCTTCTTTTTTGATCAGGCTGTTGATGAGCTTTGACGCGCTGAGAATGTTGTAGATGAAGATGTCGTTGAAGAAGCGTATGTTTGTGCCCCATTTTCTCAGGTCGTCGATGACGAACATTGGGAATACGTTGCTTGCATCCGTGATTAAGGGGCGGTGGGCTTCGACGCCCTTTAAGATTTCGCTTGTTCTCAAGTCTCCGGGGTTGAGGGTGAAGACTGAGACGTCGTGGCCTAATTCGATGAACTCGCGGGTCATGTATTCTGCATAGGTGCCTAAGCCTCCCACAAGTTGTGGTGGAAACTCCCAAACGAAAAAGCCAATTCTCAATTGGTGGTCCTCTATCAAATCGGTGGCATACTAGTTCCGGAAAGAGGCTTATATGTTCTTTTCCGCCTTTTCTATGGAGTTTCTCAAACTCTGGGCAGCCAACTCCGGCGGTGTTACATTGATGAACATGCCTGTACTATTCTCAAACCCAGCTTGAATCGTTAGCTTGGGATACACCTCGAGGTGCCAATGGTAATATAGATGTTTTCCTTGGCTTGGAGAAATGTGGAAGCCGAAAGAATATGGTGGATCGTTCAGAATTCTTGCGAGGCTGCCCATGCAGTCGTTGAGTGCCTCGGCGAGATGTCTCTTTTCATTCGCTCGTAATTGTAGTAGCGTGTGCTGGTGCCTTTGAGGGAGAAGCCAGAACTCGAAGGGGTATACACTGGCCCATGGGGCAAAGGCGATGAAACTCGGGTTTTCGTAGATGAATCTGGGACTGTCACGTTCCGATTCAATGACTCTGCAGTAGGGGCATTCATCACTTCCTGGGAACTGGGTCCTGCATGTAGTCAACTCGTCGGAAATCAGTCTTGGAACTAGAGGTGTCGCTATTATCTGACTGTGAGCATGAGAAAGTGAGGCGCCAGCTTCCTTTCCATGATTTCTGAAAATGCAGACATACTCCCATTTGGAAAGGGCTTCCAATCGGTCTATATATGCCTGTACCACGAGTTGAGTCTGTTCGAGTCTTCCCAGACCCAAGTGTTCAGTGTGGTCGGGTGACTCCACGAGAACTTCATGGGCTCCTACACCTTCTCTCCTTTCATGGAATAGATCCTGAGCAAGAGGACCGGCTCTTCGGGGTGAAAGTGCTGGGTAGAGGTTTGGAAAGCACCGTACTAGCCAGTCTTGGGCTCTATCTCCATCAGCATCTTTTTCTTTTCTTATCCCTCTGTCTGAAGGAAGGTATAGAAGAACTGCGGGTGGCGTCATCTTTTCGTTTCCAGGACAGAAAGGACAGCTTCCTGTGTTGATCTCTTCATGAGGTCTAGCTGGGAAATCTGTTGGGCGCTTCGCTCTTTCAGCTGCTATGATGACCCAACGATCCAAGATGTAGTCTCTTCTGATCTCGTTTGACATGGTCTTCCTCCTCTCGAAGATAATATCGAGGCTTCTTACATGGTGGAGTCAGGGGATTTGAACCCCGGACACGTAGAGATATCTCCTGCAACTTCCCTTTTTTTATTTTACGTTTAGATACTTATATCTGCGCGCCCGCCAAATCTTATATCTTAGGGAATACTGACCTTTGAATGAGAAACGCTGGGGCAGAGGCATGAGGAGTATCTCTGGAGTAAAGAGATTCCGTAAGGTTCTGCGTGCGCATGCATGGGAACTAGTCTTAGCCACCAGTTCCATTGCAATTTTTTCCGCAATCATGCAGCTGAACCTACCTGTTTTCTTCATAGGAGTAGTCCTTGGCGGAATCGGTGCTATAGGATTTATACTGCAAGAGCGATGAGAAGCAAATTCATTCTGTTCTTCATTTCTTGTATATCGCAAGCAATCCGTTTTTTGCGCATGAACCTGAACATGAGGATCTTCATACAAGTCTAAAATAGACTCGTCGGTTGTTTTTTCCTTTGTTTTCCGTTTTAAGTAGCTCTATCTGCCCGACTTCTTTGAGGTTCTTTACGTGTGTTCCGCCGTCACATTGCTTATCTATACCTATTATTTCCACGATGCGAAGTTTCGGAACGTCCGGAAATGAAGCTTTAGCCATCTTGAAGATGTTCGGGATTCTTATTGCTTCTGCCTTTGCAATCTCATACCACTCGACTGGTATGTCCTTTCCAAGTAGCTCATTCGTCTTGTCTATGTATTTTCTAAGAATGTCTCGGCTATACTCTTCCAAGCTGAAATCGAAACGAATCTTGTCTTCTTCAAGCTGGTTGCCGGTTATCAGCGCTCCAGTCTCCTTGCAGAGGAGTGCAGCTAACGTGTGAGCCGCCGTATGGCTTCGCATGAGTTTGTATCTTCGTTCCCAGTTGAGAGTACAATGAACCTTGTCTCCTTCTTTCAACCCAACCCGGTCAACCTCATGTGATATTTCCCCAAAGACCTTGCCTACATAGACGACACTATAGCATTCGTCACCTTTCACAATCTTCCCTGTATCCCACGGTTGACCCCCTCCTTTGGGATAGAAGATCGTTCGGTCCAAGACTATGTATCGCCCGGCCTTCACCGAGATCACTCGAGCGTTACAGTCTCTCAAGTAACTATCCTTTAGGTACAACGCTTTTGCCATTTGAACAACCGTCTGACACCTAGGCTTCAGCACTTATAAATGCGCGAGCGCATCATTCAGCCCGCTTTGTTACCGAATAACTGGGAATTATTGTGTTTGTGTCCCGAACATCCCTAAGATTTCTGATTTTTTCAACGACGAATTTGGAGGTCGTCTCTTGGAAAGAGGAGAAAATTTCACGTCCATAAAGTTCAAACTCTAAAACAGCAAGCACGTCATACTGACCAGTAATGATATGAGCCTCTAAAACTTCATCATATTCTAGAAGTTTTTTCAGAAACTTCTTATCTTTCCCGGGCTCAACGTCGACGAAGACGAAGGCCCTGTGTCTGCCCCTCATCTCGCGAGCATTCATCTCAAAAAGGACCCCGTGTCTTCTGCATACTACCTTCTCGAAGGTTAATAAGAGTGCGAGTTTAGATAAGACTTTCCATTTGCGGATGTGCCAAACGCGTACTCTTGGAGAAGCACGAACCTCTCTTTCTGATGCTTAACAAGCGAAAACAAAATATGCCGCATATTGGTAGATGATTGAAACTGCCGCCCAACGAACTCACTAGGCCTTGCATCTATTCAGGTGAGTTAAATTGCCTCACATAAAGTTGGAGATCTACCTCCGAAAAGAAGGGGTTAACGCTAGGATTTTGATCTTTAACAACCACACAATAACGGTAGAGGATGCAGAGAAACGATTAGGAGTTGACAGGCAAAGAATAATCAAGAGTATGCTTTTTGTCGATGACAAAGATGTTCCAATGTTGGGAATCGTGACTGGCGACCGAAGGGTGAGTGAGAAAAAGCTTGCAAAGGTACTAAGCGCTCGAAAGGTCAAGATTGCTCATCCTAGGGCAGTAAGGAGTTTAACTGGCTATGAGGTTGGAGCCCTACCTCCAGTTGGCCACAACAGGAAAGTTAAGACATTTATCGACCCGAAGGTCATGACCTTTGACAAGGTTTATGGGGGCGGCGGAGCAATAAACGCCCTTTTAGAAATAGATCCACGCGATATAAAGAGGTTGACAGACGCAGAAGTGGTGGATATAAGCAAAAAAAATAGCCCCGGATATCCTTCAGAATAATCTCGGTTGCAGAAAGAAATATACTCAAGCTTTTTTGACGCCTAGATAAACTTGGCCTAACTCTGGGTGTTTTAGTAACTCCTGCGAGTTACCCTCATACATCACTCTTCCGCTGACAAGGAGGATGGCCGCATCCCCGTGTTCAAGGGCCCTTCTGGCGTTCTGCTCTGCTAGGACCAGCGTCATCCCATAGTCGTCTCTTAGTTTCACTATTTTGTCGAGCACCTCAAAAGCCATTTTTGGGGCAAGACTGCCCGTGGGCTCATCGAATAGCATGATCTGAGGCCTTCTCATCGTTGCCATTGCCATTGCTAACATCTGCCTCTCTCCACCGCTAAGCGTGCCCGCTCTCCTACCCATGTACTCCTTCAGCACTGGGAAATCGTCTAAGACCTCCTTGGCGCGTTCCTTAGCTTCCTGTGTACGTAAGATGTAACCAGCCATGAGCAGGTTTTCGCTAACCTTAAGGTTTGCAAAAACATTGTCCACTTGAGGTAGATAAGCCACTCCAAGTTTTGTCACTGTGTGAGATGGCAGTCCTAGTATGTTTCTCCCGTTGAACAGTATCTTACCAGAATACACTTGTGTTATTCCCATAACCGTTTTGAGTAGCGTGCTCTTTCCGCTTCCGTTTGGACCCACGATAACCGTAATGTCCTTTTCCTTCATCTTAGTGGTGACGTCGAAGAGCACATGAAGTCTGCCGTAGCCTGCATTGATATCTTGGATTTCTAACATGTTTCATCCGCCTAGATAACTGTCTACAACTATTGGGTCTTTGAGAACTTTTTCTGGCGTTCCCTTTGAAACGATTTTTCCCGCCGCCATAGCATAGACGTGATCAACATATGGGAGGACCAGCTCGAGTCTGTGCTCTATGATTAGAAAAGTAACTCCCAACTTGTTCTTCATGTCGGTGAGATGTGAGAAGACCTCTTGCGCCAGTTTTGGGTATATCCCCGCAGCCGGTTCGTCCATGAGTAACATTTTGGCGCCAGACATGATAGCTCTTCCAGCCTCAATTAGCTTCATCTGCCCTCCGCTTAGGTGGGTGGCTGGTCTGTCCCACATGTGATCGAGATTGAGAAGCTCTAGAAGCTCGAAGGCCATTTCTGTTGCTTTCTCCTCTTCGCTGATCCATGCCTTTCTGTACAGAGCTTTAATGAAGCTCTCGCCTGGGTTACTCCTGAACGCTGTGAGCATGTTCTCCAAGACTGTTAGCTTTTGAAAAGGCTGTGGAATCTGAAAGGTCCTTACAAGTCCTTCGTCGTACACTCTGTGGGGCGGCCACCTAGTAATCTCTTTGCCATCGAACCATACCCTGCCACTATCAGGTTTGTAGAATCCAGTGACGCAGTTTATCAAAGTGGTTTTACCACTCCCGTTGGGGCCTATCAACATTGTCATGAGACCTGTTTCAACGTTGATGTCGATGTCGTCCAGAGCAACTAATCCACCGAAAGTCTTTCTGACATCTTCGACGACTAGTATGGTATCCATTGAACTCCATCTAAAAAAAAGGAGAGGAGTAGATAAATCTACTCCCATATTACGGAGTCTGTGGCTTGTACGTACTTGCCTACGTATTTCCATTCGTATGTTGTGTCTACTAAGTCGATGATCCACAGGTCGTAGTCGCTGGCTGCTCTGTCTCCATCCGCATTTAGAACAACCCAGCCGGAAGCACCGAATATTGATTCAGTCATTTCGGGTAGGACGGCTCTAACAGCACTAGCGTCGTACTTGTCTACAGTCAACAAAGAGTGGACCAGCGCCCAAACAATGTCGTATGTGGCGAACGTATAGGAGTCCGGCGATCTTCCCAAATCGCCTACGACATGATCTTCAACCTTTTGGAACTTGTCGGATCGGGTTGGAGAGAAGATCGGGTTTATGAATCCGATTTGGAAGGAGTAGGAAGATGTAGTCAGATCATCAATCATATCCTGGCTCTTACTTGTTCCATCGCTTCCATACCCGTTAATGTCCCAGCCGGTTGAACTGTACACGGCACATTCGGTGAAGAACTGTACAATTTCTTCAAAGGCTATGTATAGGAGACCCACCTTATCGCGTCCATAGGTTGCTATGGCGTCTGTAACCACAGTGTTCAAAGTTGCGGCAATCGTGTCGAACCCTGGTGCATCAGGGTCGTATCCGATAGATTCTATGACCTCGCCTCCAAGCGCTGGTTGTTCAAATCTTGCTTTTGTGGCGTCGTGAAGTCCTTTGCCCCAAGCGTCGTCTCGGTAGACTGCAATGACTTTTGTTACTTCATCATCAGCAATCAACCTAGCTATCGCAGGTCCTTGTATAAGATCGGTTGGGCAAAACCTAAACAGGTAGTCATCTGGTTTATTGAGACCGGGCCTGGTTGAGGACGGGCTTACCACCAGTATCTCGTTAGAATCGCAATAATCCTTGATGCTGGCAACGCAATCACTGGCTTGAGGGCCTATTATGAACTCTATTCCTCTAGCGAAAAGACTCTCTGTCTTTTCCAATGCAGTAACGGGGTCAGTACCGCTGTCCTCGTGTACGATTTTCAGAGTCCAGCCCGCGCCAGCATCTTCAAGAAAGTCGTTCACTTCTTGCTCAGCAAGAGATATAGCGGACTTGGCGTTCGCGCCAAAGGTCGCTAAGTCTCCAGTCGCGGGAAGCAACGCACCCATCTCTACCTCACCTGTTAATCCTACTGTAGGGGTGATAACACCTGTATACGCTTGCACCATCATGCCGATAAGTAGTCCAACGACGACCGCGACAACTGCTAACACAACGGCTATTGTCGTAGTGATTCCTTTGATTCCTCTCTTTTTCATGTTTTTCACCTTGAAACAAATCCTAGGTTCAACCATCCGGATTTATAAAAGTTTTCATGAAATCTTGGTGAAGCTCCGAAAATTGTTGCGTGCTACTGTCATTTTACATGAATGCTTAGAGGCAAGCGGGCGTCATGAAGAGAATAAAGCTTATTTTGTCTCTGCAATCTTTAGTATGAATGTGATTCCCCCCATCTATTTGGACGCAATTATATGGAGCAGCCTTTACGTGCTTTTGAGTCTAGGCCTTACTTTGACTTATCTGACCACCAAAGTTCCCAACTTCGCTCATGGAACTCTCGCAACTACTGGAGCATATATCACCCTGACTGTGAGTCAGGTGTGGAACGCCAACATTTACTATAATATCTATTTAGCCTTCATAATTGGCGGACTAGTTGCTTTAGCCCAGTATCTTCTCGTTTTAAGGCCTCTTATGCGAAGGGGAACATCAATTGTCGGGCTAATGATTGTCACACTCGCTATAGACATAATACTTTTTGCAATCCTGAACATCTACGCTGACTATCTGAAGATTCTTTTCAAGATTCCCTATGAACGGGATTTCTATCTCAGGCGTTATGACTTCAAGATTGCAGGCTTGGATGGTCTCTTAGTCGTCGCTCCAACGCTAGCGGCGGTTATAGTGACGGTACTACACTTGGCTCTAACTCGAACAAAGTTTGGGGTTGCAATGCGCGCGGCTGTTGAGGACCCATCTCTTGCCAGTGTAGTAGGTATAAATGTCAACTTTGTCTATGCGGTCTCTTGGTTCTCAGCTGGGGGGCTAGCAGGGCTTGCTGGGGCGCTTATCCCCCTACGGCTTCAATCCAGTCCGAATACAGGTTGGCTATTGATAGTAAGCATATTCGCCGCAAGCATAGTAGGCGGTCTTCTCAATATTTATGGCGCAGTTCTAGGTGGCTTTCTGATTGGATTAGCTGTAAAACTTGGACCTTTCTACCTAGCCCCTTTGGTAGGTACATGGATACACCGCTACGAGCAACTGATTCCGTTGATTGTAATGGCGGTTACCCTTTTGGTAGTTCCTAGGGGTCTACTAGGAGCTGATTGGCGAGGTATGATGAGGGCAATACAAAGGTTAACCGGACGCTTACGCGCGCGTATAAAAAGTAGCTCGTAGTGCCGAAGGTGAATATCTCTAGGCCTAAGTTTGCCTAGAACTTTTAGTCTGCTAATCTACACCTTTGGAATCTTCTCCGCCTGAAGAGGAAACTGCTCTTGCTTGCATCCGTGAGCTGACAATTTCCTCTAGCTTCTTACTGCCCAGTGTGGAGGTAGGTTTCTCAGGTATAATACCCGCTGGCCTGTACATCTGGATTAGTATTAACACTATTCCGAGCAACAAGAAGTCGAGCCATATGACATCGAAGGGGACGAAGGCTAGCTGTTCCTTGTAGAATGATATGAATCTCTTGAAAGCTACATAGGTAAAGGTTCCCAGAATAACCCCCCTGTTGTTGGCAGCACCTCCTACAATAACAATCAGCCAAGGCCAAAATGTCCAAGCCGCCCTGGTGTAACCGCTCGCAACCACGTTACCCGTGTTGAACGCATACAACGCCCCACCGATTGCTGCGATAGCCGAGGCTATTATGAGAGCCTTCGTCCTTATGCGGGTAACGTCTTTTCCAAGGGATTCTGCCACATCCTCGTTATCCCTAGTCGCCCTTAACATCCTACCCAATGGAGTCCTCACTGAAAACTCAACGTAGAGGAGCACTAGGAGAGCTATCCCAAGTATGAACAGTGCAGATGTTTCATATCTAAATCCTCCAGCCCACCTAAATGGATCAGGCACCTTTTCGCCAGATGGTGAATCGATCGTGTACGCCTGATAGTTTTCGCCAATAATTCTGATAGCCTCCCCCATCGCGATCAGGATCATTGCCAAGTAGTCCTCACGAAGTCTTATGGCAGGATAGGAAGATATGAAACCCAAAACCGCCCCAACAATTGCAGCAATAACCAAAGTAGCGAAAAATAATACCAAAGCAATTGCTGGGTCGCCCTTAAGAACATTGTTTATCTGTGGGATTATGTCGTATATGTTACCTCCCTTGTATTCTAAACCTATTCCTAAAAGTAAAGCTGCTATCCTGCCAGGAAAGAAGCCTACAGCGAATGCACCTCCGGCTACAGCCACCACTTTGCCGAAGTTAGAAATCCCAGCGTAGCCGAACTCCAAGTTAAGGCTTAGCGATATTATAAGATAGATCCCAAAGCTAATTAGGAGATCTATCCAAAACACCAAGCCGGGAATTGGTAAAGCCACCAATATTCACCTTTTGGCTTAATGATGATCCATCAAATCACCATTAAAGAACTGCTACCTTTAATATAAAAGCACCCTTCAGAAATTGACTATTTGATGGACTCGTTCCCCTTTCTCTCCTCATTCTGCTCGAAACTAATGCAGGCAACGAAAAACCGACATACAACCTTCGGAATCAGAGAATTCCGAATGTTACTTCAATACGTTGCGACCTTAGAATGTCACCACCTGCACCCCCCCTTGTCCAGAGGGGACTACTGGTGGACCGCGACGATGTGAACCCTGGATCTACTGGAGATACCTCCCGAAGTGGGACCATAGAAGTCTGATATCCTACTCCTGGCTTCCATTCTATACAATGTACTTCGCATGCGCGCACGCTTTGAAGGCTAAGGCTCTGCATTCTTTGTAGATATTGTCAGCTCCTTTCCGGTTTGAATCACTTCTCTCACCAGAATGTCAAAGTCTTCCCGGCGACTACGATGATTCACGTTTGCGGCACGCAGGACGTACTTGCCCTTGATAATCGTTCCGGATAACACGGCGAGACCTTGTTCCTGCAACTCAATGACAATTTGCTTGTTGAGCTTATCCAGTGCGGAATCATCCATGTCGGGAGCGACGTAACGGAAGCAGACAATATTCAGCATGACCGGAGCTAGAAGTTCTAATTCTGGTCGAGCATTGATCCGCTCTGCCAAGTAACGAGCTTGATCTATGTTCTGCTGAATCATCCGCCCGTACCTACGACTGCCATGCTCCTTGATGGACATCCAAGCCTTGAGCGCCCTGAACCTCCGTGAAAGCAGGAAGTCATAATCGCTGAACCAGGGCAAATCGCCCCCCGTCATGCCGCGCCCACCTTCTCCGTGCGCAAGGTAATCAGGAGTTAAAGAGAACGCTTTGCGATGATATTCTTCATTTTGCACCAGTATGCATCCGATTTCATATGGCATATACATCCACTTGTGCAGGTCCAAGGCCAGCGAGTCAGCCCGTTCCATCCCAGCTACCTTGTTTCGTGCACTGGGCGTCAAAGCAGCCCATGCGCCGAATGCCCCGTCAACATGGAACCACAAGTTTTCTTGGCGGCAGATATCAGCCAGCGCGTTAAGATCGTCTATGCCTCCTGTATTGATCGTCCCCGCCCCCCCAACGATACAGAACGGCATACGCCCATCTTCACGATCCCGTACGATGATGCCGTTCAATGCTTTGATGTCAATCTGGAAATCATCATTGACTGGCACAAGGCGGAGAGCCTCACCCCCTAGCCCAAGTAGTTCCACAGCCTTCTGTATTGAACTGTGGATTTCTTGGGAAGCATAGAGCGTCATCTTGTGGCGCAAGATATGGACGCCTTTCCGACGAAGATCAACGCCAGCTTTTGTGTTTCTGGCAACTGTCAATCCGATTAAATTTGCAGCTGAGCAGCCGCTGGTCAATACCCCGCTAGCTGAGGCAGGAAACCTGAGCATCTCTTTGATCCAATCGATCACCTGCTTTTCGACATGTACAGCACTGTGATGGTCACCTCCGCCCGTATTTGTGTTCATCGAGCCTGCCAGAAGTTCAGCGAAGGCCCCAAAAACAGTCCCCGTGCCCAACGCCCAGCCCCAGAAACGCGGATGGATGTTCCCAAGAGGATAAGGAAGCACATTCTCCCTAAATTCCTCATAGATTTCTCTCGGCGATTGAGGGTCACGTGGCAGAGGCCTGTTGAAATGCGACTTCACTTGGTCCGAGGCATGCTGCCAAACGGGGCGCTTTCTAACACTTTTCATGTAGTCTACCATATCGTCGAGCATCTTGTGACCAAGCTCTCGCATGGATTTCCAATCTTCAGGGTCGAGCGTTTCTTCGCAAAAACGGTCTTTTGTCTCTCGCCGCATACTTACCGGCCTCTCTATTCACTCTCCACTGGTAAATTGATTCGTTCTTATGACTTGTGGAAGAAAATATAGTCAATTTTCATTGGATAATCAGCCCTTCCACTTATCCTTCCAGAAAAAGAAGCAAAGAACCTCCTTGAAGCAGGAATTGACTACGTCACTGACATCGGTGGTGAGGAGCTTGTGAGAAAACCAGAGTAGGCCCTGTTAACATCCCCCGTGTGTCGGGGGGTTACTGGTGGGGTCGCGGGGATTTGAACCCCGGACCTCGCACGCCCCAGGCGCGAATCTTAGACCAAACTGGACCACGACCCCAACCTGTTATTGAGATTCTTCTATCTCTTTCTAAACCTTATGGAGCCCACATACACCCAGAATCTTTTCGAAGTTCTCCCGCCTTCGCCGTTTCTTATAATTCTTCAAAGAACCTATCAACTGTGCCTGATCGATTTCCCCAAGTTTTCTTCTTATTTTCTTCGCAACTTGGCTTCCTATGAAAAGGTACTGACAGATAGAAGTGACGTTAGAGACTCTTCGAATGACACTCGCAGTTTCAAAATCCACAATGTCTGGGCTGCCGCTTTCATCTACGATGATATGTTTAGGAGCCCTGCTCAATTGCCCATGATCTAAGCCTACTTCGTCCAGCGTCCAACACTGTTCCAAAACCATTCGCAACGCCTTACGAATCTTAGACCTCGTCCCCCTCCCTTCAAGTTCCTCAATCCATTGAGGCAACAGCTTCCCATTAACGAATTCCATGAGGAGAAAGTTTTCGGCGGCGCCAAGCAGGTCGGGCCCAACACCAACAGCGTTTGCCTCTTTCAACATTCGGGTCTCATGTTGCATCCCCGCGCGGGGAGCATCAACTCTACGAATCTTCAAAGCAGCCCTGCCTCTTTCAGTATGGGCAACAACGACTACACCCACGGAACCTTTACCTAAAACCAGCGTGTCAGAAACATTCTTATCGCCAATGAACTCGACAGCCACCACTCTGAGTTTCTCTAACTCTTTGAGACGCCTTTTCAACTCTCTGGAATCAGGTTTCGGATAGCACAGCACTCTGCTATATCTTTCTTCAGAAAGCCGTTCGAGCGGAATTATCTCATTTGATTGCAAGAGGCCGCCTCACACTAATGATAGGAATTTCCATAAGTTAAAGGATGTTGATTGACAGCAATGGGTAGCATACTGATTCAAATAAACAACCACTCGTCGTTAAAACGTCCCCCAGAATCTAAAGGGCTAAAGGCATAAGTTGCCTGTTGACCAATCTAATGAAGAATACCAAACGGGATGAACCGTGCCCATCATAACTCTACTGTCAGATTTCGGTTGGAAGGACTCTTATGTGGCAGCAATGAAAGCGGTAATTCTCTCGATCTGTCCCGAAACACACATCATAGACATAAGCCATGAAGTTGAGAAGTTCAACATACCCATGGGAGCCTTCGTACTCGCGTCAGCCACTCCCTACTTTCCAGCCGACACAATTCACGTAGCAGTCGTAGATCCCGGTGTCGGAACAAAACGACGTCCAATAATCGTCCAAACCACGCGCAATACTTACGTCGGACCAGACAATGGCGTCCTCATGTTGGCTGCCTCCAAAGAAACCATACGCCATGTCTATCACGCTACCAACCCGCAGTACATGCTTCCCAAGGTCTCAAAGACCTTCCACGGACGAGACATCTTTGCACCAGCAGCCGCACATTTGGCAAAGGGGCACCATCCATCAGATTTCGGTCCCGAAATTCGTGACTACATGCTTCCCAAGTTCACAAAACCCCGCTTAAGGAGGGGAAACTTATCCGGAGAGATCCTCTACACCGACGACTTCGGCAACCTCGTCACCAACATTTCCGTGGCAGATCTTGCAAAGATAGGTATACGCGAAGGTGTTGCTCTTGTTATTGAGTTTAAAGGCAAAACAATAGCGTTGAAACTTTGTTCTGCTTATGGCCAAGTTCCCACAAAGAGCCCTTTAGCGATAATCGGCAGCAGTGGTTTTCTAGAGTTTTCAGTAAATCAAGGGAACGCTTCCCAAGTGTTCGGCATAAATGTTGGAGAGCACGTTCTTGTTTCACGGTAGTTTGAGGCTCTGTTGACCGACAAAGCGAAGTGCATAGTCGTTGACAGTTTGCAAGAAGGTCTCTCCAAGGCTTATTTGGTAATGCTCGGCCAGGACGAAGATCATGTAGAGCAGATCGGAAAGTTCGGTGGCCAACATTTCTTTCGTCATAGGTTTGTCTGGAGGTTTGAAACCTTCCAGTCCTTTCACTGCAGAGGCTACTTCTCCAGCTTCTTCAAGAATATCCGTGACCATGACAAAAGGGTTCCAGCTCCGGTCGAGTTTAGTATTGATCTTCTGGAAAACTTTCCAACACATGTATTGCGCTTCTGAGAGCGTCACAGACAACAGTATCACCTTCGCATCAGAAATAGCAGCTCTCGGCAGATAGCATTTGTGCAACTGCATCTCGAATCTGCATTTTGAATTCATAACCTTTTTCCAGTCATACAACATCATACGCAACTGGAGGTTAATACGTTGAAAACCAAAGCGAATAAAGCGGACGCCTCAGAGATTCTGAGAACAGTTCCTCCAGATGAAGCATTTCTCTTCTTTGAAGATATCGGCAAATACACAGGAAAACTCGCCACAAGCCTAGAGGACTTCTTCAAAGACATCAAAACAATAAGCACAAAGTCAGTCAGGTTCCATTTCAAACGTGGAGATTTCGAAAAATGGATTCAAGGAATCTTGCACGATGCAACTTTGGCTCGACGGATTAAGAGAATAAAGAAATCTTACTCCGGAAAGCAACTCAGAGACGAAATATCTCAGATTGTGAAAAAGCGTCTGGAAGACCTGCAAGCACGTTCGCACTAGACACGTAGCTTGTTTCTGCTCTTTCTATTTTTCTACGCCCACGTTCAGTGCGATTAAGTAGTTAAAATCTTGCGTTTTGCGCAAGTAAATTACGAATTTTTACGAAAAGTAAAATAGACAGGCCGTTCAAGTGGTAATGAGGAGAAAAGACGAATGCATAGAAAAGTTGCTATTCTCCTGTTATTCGGCCTAGTGGTTCTGTCGATCGTCTACGGCTGCAGTGCTACGGCTTTGTCTAATAACGGACCCCAATCAACAGCGGCTGAGTCTTCAAAGCATGTCATCGTCGCTGAAGAACGCGGTCAAGACATAAGACGGCCCTTT
>CAYGAE010000006.1:0-3825 GCA_964347855.1 uncultured Candidatus Bathyarchaeia archaeon | reverse complement strand
GCAGAATCTAAGCCTGGGCAGGAACGGAAACTGCAGCAAGTCATCGACAATCTGGGATATTGGACCTACATGAGTCGGTGCTACGGGAAATATGAGGGATATTACACCATTTTTGCCTTTCCTGCACAGTATCGAAAAGAACTGGAAGAATATCTAGATGAGGCCCAACGACTGACAATATTTTCGAGGTACATTTTTCATCGCACCACCAATTTCGCTGAAGCTGCACCTAACTTCGACTGGTTTGACTTCAAAAGGAAATCATGGAACTTCAAGTGGAAAAGTTGGATTACCGAAGTTCAAAACGCATCTGAAAAACTTCCTCAAAGACTTATGGAACCTAAAACCTATCCCATCCAAGTTGATGAAACTGACATCTTGATTTTAAAGGAATTGGAGAAAGACGGCACCACTAGGTTCACTGACCTGGCAGGAGTGACGAACATAACCCCGCAGGGAGTTAGATACCGATACCATAAACACATTGTTGAACGACGTCTCTTCACTGATTATCAAGTGTCAAGACTTCCATATCCACTTCCCACATCAAGAATGTGTAGTTTCATACTCACTTTTGAAAGCCAAGAAAACCTAGCCAAATTCGTTAACAGCCTGCAAAACAAACCGTTCATCCTCACCTACGGAAAGGTCATCGGCCAACACTCTTTCATAGTTCATACGTACACTCCCAAGACTGAATTCTCAAGATTCATCAACTCAATGAACCGCCTAACCGAGAAGCGACTCATCAAAAGCTTTCTCTACGTAATCTTAGATCTTGCCTCCTTCAAGCGCCAAACTATCTCATACGAATTCTTCAAAGAGAACATGTGGACGTACGACCACAAAAAGAAGCTCGAGAGCCTCAAAGAAGTGGCCGGCAAGTGAGTACTTAAGTGAAGTCTACCCGAGATTACACCCTTTTATAGTGTTTTCTTTTCGGCAAAAAATCAATAATTTCGTAAGAAAAAAGAAAACATTTTTAAGATTGAAGCGACACATCAATAACAGTTTGTGCGATGGGGGAGATAGGCGAATAGGGACAAGGAATGGAAGCTAGAAAATAAGATTTTTTTGCTGATTTCCGAACTCCTTTCTCTTTCAGCGTTCTAGCTTCCATTCGTCTAAACTGGATGACCCGTTTTATTTATCTTTTACCCCAAAAGACGCTGGTGCTAATTATCAGAACAAAGAGGTTGGACATAGGTCAACTATGCACGGAGTGCGCCTCTTTTCGAAACGCAAAAGAGCGTCGTGTAAAGATTAGTGAACAAGTGAAGATCCACATGAATAAACAATCTACAATAATTCGCACTGCAAAAACCAATGACTATGCTGACTGTTTGCCTCTGTTTGAGACATTGTATCACGGCGATATCGGGCCGAACTTCAAGCAAACTTTTGAGAACTTCGTCAACAATGAAAATGGCTCGGTCTTGCTGGCTGAGCAATTCAACAAGGTAATAGGCGTATTAGTGGGGAGTTATCATCTCGACATTGATTGGGAAGGCTACACTGCAAAAGTTGATGCATTAATCGTCGACCAAACATTTCGGAAGCGGGGCATCGGCAAGCGACTGATGGGCCATTTTATCACCACGGCGAAGGGGAAAAAGTGTAGGGCGGTCAAATCGCGGATAAACAGAAAAAACGTAGCTGCTCAGAAATTCCACCGAAGCTTGGGGTTTGCAGAAGCTGAAACCTACGAATACTTCCTGGACTTTGAAGAAGCAGAAGAGAACCAAGAGACTTGAGAACTGGGAGGTTGGAAGGAGGTGGGCTGGCGCGCTAAATGGGCGCATTTGATGCCCGTTGACAATCAATAAGTTTATATTGACGTTAATATCAGTCAATATCGGACAATAACTATGATTGTTACGCTGGCGGTCGAGGCGGACGATCTTAAGTTAACTCAGGTACTCGATAAGTTTTCAAAGCAATACAACGTGAGCTATAGTCTTGCAAGACAGAACAACCATTTCATCCTGCGGCTAAAAACGAATAATCTTGGTGAACTCGTTAGGCGTCTGAACCATATTAAGGGATGTTCCTTCAAAATTCAGGAGCTATATGACAGCCCTAGGTTCTCAAACGTAATCAACGTGAACTTGACTAAAACAAACATCGACGCTCTCATTGGCAAATCCACTATAGCGCAAACCGATATCACTCCAGTTGATGGTGGTCTGGTCAAGGTTATCGGTGAACTTTGGTTCTGTCGTCCAAAACATGACAGAGTCATAAAAAAGGGTACGTCTGTCGCGATCGTTGGTGTCGAAGGAGTTAGTCTATTAGTAGAAGAGGTGAAGTGAAAAAATGATAGTGGAAATAGCCTTAACCTTGGTGATAATTGCGATTGCAGTACTTGCGATACTCAGTATGGGACTCAGGAAAGTGAATCAGTACGAGAGAGGCCTAGTGGAGAGGTGGCACGCCTATGAGAAAACCGTTGATCCTGGATTACGATTTATTACACCTTTTATCCAGAGGATGCTGCGAGTCAACATGAGAGAACAAGTTATTGACGTCCCGCCTCAAGAAATCATCACTGAAGACAATGTTGTTGTCACGATTGACGCTGTTGTCTATTATCAAATAATGGATCCAAAAAGGGCGTTGTACGAGATTGAGGATTTCGAATTGGCAATCGTCAAACTTGCTCAGACCACGCTCCGTAACATAGTTGGCGAAATGACCCTTGACACATGTTTGACTTCAAGGGAAAGAATAAACACGGAACTGAGAAAGGTGCTTGACGAAGCAACCGACAAGTGGGGAACCAAGGTAAATCGCATCGAAGTTCAGAGAATCGACCCACCAAGCGACATTCAAGGAGCCATGCACAAACAGAAAACAGCAGAACAAGAAAGAAGGCAACTGCGTCTGCTGGCAACTGGAAGGAAAGAGGCTGCTTTACAGGACAGAGAGGCAACCATACTTAAGGCAGAAGGAGAGGCAAAAGGGATTGAACTCGTTGCCTCTGCACAAGCACAAGCAGTGAAGGTAGTTTCTGAATCAGCCAACAAGTATTTCTTAGAAAACGCCCAACTCAACAAAAAACTGGATGTCATTCGCGACACGTTCTCGCAGCAGACAAAAATAATTGTTCCCTCAACAGCCGACATACTGAGCGTGATCGGTTTGGAAGGCGCCCGCGTACTTCCCATAAGACAAAGCTCAAGCCAAGGTGAAGCAGAAGGAAGCAGATGATGATTATTGAGATTCTCTTGCTCGTGTTGATTGGCGAGATCCTAGTAATCATTCTGTGGGAATACCAGGGAATAAGAAGGCCCTCCAAAACCCTTCAACGTGAAACGGACTTGAGGCTAACATATAAGAGGTATAAGGAACTCTATCCAGGCTCAGCCATAACCTACCCTGAATACAAAAAATGGCAGGCTCGAAGCGCGTACAGAAAAGCAGTAAGTTCGATGAAAATAAAACGAATGGTAAGATAGACATTTAAAAAGTCGCGAATTCATTTCGGTCCATTGGGTACAATAGAAGCTTTGAATTTACCTTGCGCGTATAGGTTGATCTCCAACTACACAAAACTCAAATGCTAAAGGGGGGCTTGCGGCTGGGCGTGAATTGGTGGGAATGCAAAATGACTCACAAGCGAAATGTGGTCTTGTATCTTGATGATGAAGTGGTCAGAAAAACGAAAGAACTAGGCTTCAACCTTTCCAAAGCATTCGCACGCGCGAAAACCATCTGAAACAGCTAGTCAACCATATTGATGGTGTGTATAGCCAGAACAATAGTGCGGTTGGTGGGCCGGGCCGGATTTGAACCGGCGACCTTCTGCACGTCAAGCAGATGTCC
>CAYGAE010000005.1:0-32560 GCA_964347855.1 uncultured Candidatus Bathyarchaeia archaeon | reverse complement strand
TCCCGCCAGAAATCAAAGCTGCGACGCGCAATTTTCCCTGCAAACTATTTTATGCCGGCGTTTATAAAAGGCTACCACCTGCTTTTCACGCGATTCGGCAAGAAATACCAGAGAAATCACTCACAGGCTGCAAGAACCTTGCAAGGGTGTGAAGGTGAGATGGGCAATGCGCGAGCAGAGAGTCCACTCTTGTCCCTTTGGCATTAGACCTTTTCCCGTAACCTGTTTGCGCCCTCGACCAATTCCTGCGCTTTCTTCCTCCATTCAGGAAATTTCTGAGGTGCAACCGGATAGTTCCAGTAATGCTGACGAGCCTCTTTCAACAGGTTGGCGGCTTCTCGTAACCTCTTGAGAAACGAAAGCTTTCCTAATCCCCTGAAGATTCTGCGGGTTGCTTCGGTTATGTTGAGGCGGGCATCTTCACCCATACTCGCTTTCAGAAGGTCTTCTTCAGTGATCAACCTGTGCTTCATTATGTAGTTCAGTCCTTCATCTCCCAGCCCTTGAAGAAGAATGCGGAATACGTCCAGGCCTGCTTGTTTGGCTCCATAGGAGCGCATATACCTAATGTTGTAAGGCCATAGTCCGCCCTGGCTCACATCTCCCTTTTCAAAGGCTTCAACGATTGTTTTCCCTGCAGTGGCTCCGCCTCTCATTGAAGGCCCCATTCCGCCACCATGAATTGGATTCACCTGACAGGCTGCATCTCCAACGATGACAATGCCATTCCCAGTCATACAGTCAAGGGGTCTTCTGGTTGGATCGTACCACGTCCCAGCGTCAATTACAGATGATCCCTCCAACATTGGCAGAAGTAAAATGTTTTCGTAAAATTGGGCTTTGGGATTTGGAAAATTGTTGGACATAGCAACTCCTAGCCCAACGTTGACCTTATTCCCACTTTCTGCGAAGACCCATGAATATCCTCCAGGAGCCCACTTTTGGCTTAGGTAGATTTCGCAGAAATCTGAGCCTGCAACTTGCTTTTTCAACTCTCGAATCTCTCGGTAGCAGACAACTACGTCTTTAGTGTCGATATTTGCTTGGACACCGATTTTTGGTGGGAGTTTTTTCCGTAAAACTGCTAGATAGCCGCTTGCGTCAACAACAACTTGACCGAACAACTTGATTTTCTCTGCTGTTTTCGTCTTCTTTGCAGAAACTCCAGTGACAAAGTTATCGTCAATAATTGGTTCTAAAGCATGAGTTGATTCAAGTAGAGTCGCACCTGAATTCATAGCGGTGTTTAACATTCTTTGTCCGAAGAGTCGACGATTAATGATAAAGCCGTGGAGTTTCTCGCTCTCAACGTCAAAAATGGTTTCTCTGTCAGGTGAGTATATTCTGATGCCAATCATTGTTCGTTCTAACTCATCTCCTGTTGGAGGGTCCAGACCTAGATCGTCGAAGTGGTGCTTCCCTATGGCGTCTCCGCAAACTTTCTCTCCGATGTCCTCTTCTTTCTTACGATCAATTAAACAAACATCAAGCCCAGCGTCTGCAACAGTTTTCGCAGCCATGCAGCCACCTGTTCCAGCACCTACCACAATTACGTCGAATTTCTTCAAAGTGGTTGTCTCCTGCTACAATTTCATTATTTCCCTCGATAAAGATTCATAACGTTTGCTATCTCAAGAGGCTAGTAGAAGATCAATTTATAAAGAGTGGGTAGAAATACGGTTGGCTTGGTGCTTTTCATGTCGTTGAGACTTGAAGATGTCATGGTGGGTGAAGTAGTCACGGTGGAAGCGGATGTTGCGGTAGAAGAAGCAGTGAAGATTATGAACAAGCATGAAATCGGATGCTTGATCGTTATGAATAAAGAGGTGGACAAACCCGTGGGAATCGTGACCGAGAGAGACCTACTCAAAAGAGTATTGGTTGAACTCAAAGATCCAAGAAAAACCAAGGTTTCGGAGATAATGTCAAAGCCCCTCATTTTCGGAACTCCACATATGGATGTCGAAGTCGCTGCAAGACTCATGTTCAAGAAAAAGATAAAGAAGCTTCCTGTTGTGGAGAATAGTAATCTTGTTGGTTTGGTGACCTTGACAGATTTGGCTCGTGTTCAACCGGAAATGATCAGGATTCTAAGAAAACTTTCTGTGAAACAGCTTCCTCCAAAACGGATGAAGAAGGTTCTAGACTACTACGTAACTTAAGCCTACAAGTTTATGTCCGATTTTATAACTAGCTACAATCTTTTTGTCCACTGGTTTACCACTATATACTAACCTTGCATGGGGACAGAAAAAATGGTCGAGTCGAATTCCAAGCAAGGTTACGCATGTGTCTAAGAACGCGCGCAATGCTAGTACAGACCACAAGCACAGTAGTACAGAAGCTTTTTTATTGTGCGCCCACGAAATATTCAATCTTAGCTTGCGTACGCTTGTTTTCCCTTTCCAACGCTTGCAATGATGCCCACAACTGACATGAATAAGCCAAGGGCGATAATCCAGACTTCGGCGTACACAAAACCTATGAAGGTCACCATGAAGCCGAGAAGAATCAGAATTGAGGCGGGATTGTTCACCATTGCTTCTATTATGCTAAGCAGAGCATTTACTACCCTGGACATTGCTGACCAAGCTATCATTCGCAATCTAAATCTTTTAACGTTTTTTGTGAACCGCTCTCTGTCATGCACATGCAGCATGGAAATGATATGTAACGCTGCTATAGAACATTGTTTCATATGTAACATTTTGTCATCAACCTTTTCTACATGCTGTGAAGAAGATCAATTGCGCCCGGTATAGTCTTTCAGGAGAGTGTGCCAGATCAGCAGGCGTCTAACTACCTCCTGCTCGATGAAAACTACTCGATAAAAGACCAGTATGGTCAAGTAATCTGATAGACGCCGAGAGGCGCAGAGTCGAGTCGCTCGAGAGTTTTGCGTGGACAGTTTTATTTCATAGAGTGCTAGGAGACGGCCTTGTCTCGCGCTGTTGTTATGTCCTTTATGAAGGCAGGTTGTAAGGTAAAGATGTCTTTTGGACTTTCAACGTAGAGGTAGAATACGTAGTGTTTCGCCAAGTTGGTTATCTTAGTAAGGCTATATTCAACCTTTTTCACGAGTTTTTCGGTGTATCCCTCAATCACTTCATCAAAAATCTTTTCTAGCCGCTCCGCGGAAAGCTTGTGGCTAAAGGTTAGCTCAAAATCGTAGCAGTATAGAAGTTTCCTTGATCCTCTGTATCGGAAATTAACAATGTCTTGGTCCAGCACTCTCTGGTTGCTTACTAAAATGGTCGTGTTTGACGCTGTCAGGATCTTTGTATAGTTGAGGGTTACCTCTTCTACGATGCCCTCAACGGTGCCGATTCGAACGTAGTCGCGGACTCTGAAAGGTCGCACCGTGAGCACATAGAGACCTGCGATGAAGTTTCCAATAGTTCTGGTGGAAGCGAAGCCGACCGCTGCTCCCCCTAAAGCGGAGAATGTGACGAGCAACTCTGTCGGAAGTCCACCCACTGTAAAGATAGCAACTAGTGCTCCGAGCAATATCAGGATACGAAAGACTAGGACTAGTCCATTTCCAAGGTCGGGAGGCAGCTTCCTCCGTTTGGTAAAACGTTTCGTGTACCTCGTGGTCAGCCGTTCTAAGATTACAGCTACAACAACTATTATGAGAAGTTGAATAATGGTCATGAGATCGGGAACTTCAATGTTCACTTGATAGGGAAAAATCATATAGCTCAACCCACAGACTTTCTCAGGCAATCTGGCGAACGCTCTCAGAGATCTCGTTGATCCGACTTAAATTGTTGACTAAGAGGCTTCTTCGGTAAGAACTTTTCAACATTCTTAATCCCTGCGCCAAGATATAACCTGGGCGAAGAAGGAAGTGACGGAAGTGACCATGAATCATTTCTGTGATTTTTTCGTAAGGCACGGCGTCTGGACAGATTTCAGGGACCACAACTCCTGTCTCCCAGTATTTTTCTTCATCTAAATAACCCTCCATTTTCATCTCTTCCCAGATGTCAGTTCCTGCGAAAGCACTAAGCATGTTGAATTGGGGGACGTCTATTTTCAGTTCTTCAGCAAATTCAAGTGTCTTCTCGATCTCTTGTCTTGTTTCGTGGGGGGCGCCGACTATGAAGGAGCCGACTATGACGTCCACTCCAGCCTTTCTAGCGTTTCTCACCGCAGTTCGCGCCTGTTGTGGGGTTGCCCTTTTATCGTAGTAGTCTAAAACCTTCTGGCTTGCGCTTTCGATTCCGAGGTAATACATTCTGCAACCAGCCTTGACGAGTTCTCTTAACATACCCAGTGGTGAGCCATCAACCCTTCCTTCACAAATCCATTCTATATCCATTTTCTCTTTCCTAACCCTTCGGCAAAGCCTGATAACCCTTTTGGGATTGAGGGTAAAGTTGTCATCTACGAAGAGAAACTGCTTATAACCCTGGCTTTCCAAGAGACTCAATTCTTCTAGTATGTTCTCAACCGATCGAGGTCTCCAACGGTTATGGGCAAATTCTCTACATCCACAGAAACGACATCGAAACACGCATCCGCGAGAAGAGACAAAGCTACTAAATTTCTTAGGAGCGACATTTACCCCAGCAGTCGTTGAATGATACTCTACGTCTAACAGGTCGCGGTCGGGGAAAGGCAGTGAATCAATATCGCCAATCAATGGTCTATCGGGGGTTGAGATGACCCTGTTTTTCTTTCTAAACGTGATCCCTAAAACGTGCTTGAGCTCTTTCTGAACCTTTAAACATTCCACGAGTTCAAGACTGGTGTATTCTCCCTCCCCCCGAACGATCACATCTACCGAAGGATACTTTCTCAGAATCCTCTCGGCATTAAAAGTCCCATAATAGTTACCAAAAACTATGGTGGGGTTGGGGTTCTCCTTCTTCACCTCCTGAGCTATCATGGCTGCTGTGCGACCTGAACTGATCAATGTGGAGAAACCCAAGATGTCAGGGTCCTCCCTATTGACCCAATCTACAACACGTTTTACTGACAGCCCTGTGGCCGCCTGGTCCAGCATAGAGACCTCGATTCCTTCGTTGTTCAGGAGCGTTGCTATGTAGAGCATGCCTAAAGGCGGACTCGCCGCAATCATCTTCCTTCTATCTTGGAGAGAGAGTTCCGGGTTAGGACCAGGATTCACGAATGCAAACTTCATCTTCGCTTTGTGCTCCCGCCTTCACATTTTCCAGAGTAGCGATTCAGATGTAAATAAATTTAGTGAACCCGAGGGTCGTTTCGTCTTGGCGCACGCAGTTGCTATCTGTTCTTGTATTCCTCACGTGGTGGGGAGAACATGTCAACTGCAAGTGACTTTTCTAAAGCCTCAAGTGAATGAAGCAGGCTCTCCCTTATTAGGTGGGAGGCTCCCGTCTGAACTACGCCCAAATCCTCATTCTCTATCGCTAGCCTTAATTTCCCTTCAACAACATATTCAACTTGCTCACTGGGGTGTTTGTGGAATGGAACAACGTTGCCCTTTTCATAATACATATCTGTACACATGGTATTTGTTCCTGTTGCCAGAGTCTTAAACGTCACACCCATCGCTTTCCTCAACGGAACATCAGTGGGCCTGACAATCACCGAATTTTAGCCTCCTAAATGACACTAAAACTCTGTGGACGCATATTAGTCGTTTCATCCCTAAGTGTGCAATATTTTAATTTTGTACTTCGTCGCAATACTCTTCGGCAGTATTTGAGGTGGTATAATTGGATCTGTTGTTCGTATATCTGCTAAATCTCCTTGTTACTTTGGCGATGTTTATTGTCTTAGTGTTTAGAGCATGGATAGAGCTCAAGAACTATAGGGTAATGTGGAGAGAAGTGGAGTGGAGAAAGACCTTCGAGATCGCTGGGAGAATACTGAAAGCAGAGAAGGACCTCTTCGCCAAGGTTGAAGGTGGAGAAGAACTCTACAATATACTCTCCGAAATGTTTGAGGTAACGTAGATCACCAGTTCCAGCCTAGCTTTATCTCAAGGAAAGTGCCAACTTTCAATCATCCCCGTAGGCACACTAGATTTCTCTTTCCCGTAGCGACATAGTGGTTTCGTTAGATGCCTCTGAGACCGCGGAGAGGTAACGTAGAGGCCTTTCCTGAGAGTTCGCTCTACTCTAACAGAGACCTTTTTCAGTTCGGATGACCGAAAACCACACTTTTTGCATTTGAACCCTTGTTCCTTTCCCATTGACTTCATCCGTTTTCCACATTGGGAGCAGACTGGATTACGGAGGATGATTTTTGGAGCAAGCTTCAGAACTCTCAGCTTCTCGAGGTTGATGGTAATCGGGTGCCTTGGCGACGCGGGACGAACACCACCACTGGCTTCTATGAGGTCTCCGGCGATTAGTTCTTTGGCGACTTCCTTGAGATTTCCTGTGGGTTCATACGCTGCGCAGTCTATTTGTCCAGTTTCATCTCTAACCATGAAGATGACGTGTCCTCCTGGAATAATTCTTGGCTCCTTGGCTACGACTCCTTGGGTGATCACTGGATTGAAGGGGTGTATGTCACTGATGGAGCTTATCCTTCGCAGGTGGTAGTCTGTTCCGTGATTTGTGCGGAAGATTGTCCATCTTTCAATTGGTTCTTGTGCTCTAACAAGCTCGTGGGCTTGTCTAACGGCCTCTGGGCATTCCCCACGGATACCGTAGAGGATAGGATCAGGGCCTCTGGGTGTTATCAGAATTCGGCTAGTCTCAGGGTCTATGTTGTTAAATGTGCGGGGGGATGTTTTTTCATTCATGTCTACAACTGATGATGCCTGTGATCTTCGTAAAGTTCCGCGGTTTTCCGGTGTCCGGTACGTTATGATCTCGTAGGTGTGGTCTTCTTCTAAACATTCTCCGATAGCTGCGAGGCCGCCGATGATGCCCCTTCCATGCTTAAAGCCTACAGCCTCTGCTTTGAACGTTTTGATAAGCTTGAGAGCCGCCTCCAGTTTCACGACGCCTTGGATTGTTGCCTTGGCGAAGGCTCTGATCTGGCTTGGCACACTGTTGAATGAGAAGACGACACCGGGGTCAGTACGGTCATATGCCAGGTCAGCGTTTTCTTCTACAGTATCTAGTACGGTTTCCTTGATTTCGTCTACGAGGTCTTTCTTACATTTGATTCTCAGGCAGAGGGCGCCGTTTCCTCGGGTTTTCCATGGAACATTTGGGTTGAGTCGAACGAGGTTAGGGTAATCAACAAAGGAAGCACCCAATTTGCGCAGTTTTTCAACGAGAAGGGCAGCTATGTAGGTGGTGCATCCCATTCTCGGTGAGTCTGTGTCGTCAAACCCAATGTGCACTTGAATCATTAATTTCCGCTCGGCGCATTTTCATTAACAGACTGCAATGATAAGAATCTTCAGTTGTTACGGATTTGCATTTCTGGTGACGTAGAAAAAAGGGAGGTTTTGGCTAGGTTTCTTCAATGACTATCATCGTTAAGGTAGATCTGACCTTATCCAGTCGCCGTACATTCCAAGTAACGAGTTCCTTGAGTTTGTCCATGGTTTCCGCTGTAATTTTGGCTATGATGTCGTAGACACCGTAAACTGCGTAGGCTTCGGTTACGCCTTCAACTTTCTTGAGTGATTTAAGGACATCGGTTTCTGAACCTATCTCGGTGTTTATCAAGACGAAAGCCATTGGCACCATTATAATATTCTCTCCAAGGCTATGATTAACTTGATAGCCTAAATAATTTTTTGCTATGTGAAAAGTAAGTAAAACGTATTCATGACGTTTTTCGCGCAAATTTTCTCTTGCTTATATGAGTTGCACAGTGTGTACTAGAAGTTAAAGGCTCGTAGACGGGGCCAAAGTTCTCGAAGGCAAACCTTCACTACTCGGCTCCAAACAACACGCCTTAGGCACTGGACTAGAAGAAAAACGCGGAGAACTGCAAGGGCAAGCAGAGACCGTCATGATGGTTGCTGAGGACAAAAGAAATATCAGATTAATCGCTGTTGCAGGTCGAGTCTTCAGGGTTGAAATGGACAGAAGACCGCAAAGTACAAGATGGTGTACAAGGAGAAAACTTGCTACTTCTACGCAACAGGATGCAGAGAAGCATTGAAAAGAACCCACATAAATATGTGAAAATGTAACGCTTTTTTGTTTTTATGCAATTGCCTAAAATATTCTTGCTTACAGATTATAGCGGGATGGCCATGAAAGAGGTTATTGCGAGCGGAGAGATGCGAGCCCTCGAATTAAATTCAGAATATTTTGGAGTTTCAAGACTGCAACTGATGGAGAACGCTGGAAGAAGCGTCGCAGCTGAGATAGCTTCTAGGTTTAAGCCTCAAGAGACTGAAGTAGCCGTTTTCTGTGGCCCAGGCGGAAACGGAGGAGACGGCTTCGTAGCGGCACGCCATCTCGCCTGTCAGGGTTTTAGGGTCAAAGTGATACTTGCTGGAAGATCTGCAGACATCGTAGATGTGGCAACGCGAAAGAACTGGCTCGCTCTTCAAAGTCTAGAAGACACAGTTCCTCTGAGCCAAGTTTTCGACTCTGCACTGATCCCAAGCTTTGAAGCCGCTGTGGCGGTAGACGCAATGCTCGGCGTCGGCCTCAAGGGAAACCTTCGTCCACCCATTCTGCAATTGGTGAGACATGTCAACAGAATGAAGGCGTTCAGAATTTCTGTAGACATCCCCACCGGCATCGACTCCGATTCGGGCGATGTTCTCGGAGACGCTGTAAAAGCGGACGTTACGGTTACTTTTCACAAGATTAAACCCGGGTTGAAGAAGGCGAAAAAACATACTGGAGAGCTGATTGTAAGAGATATAGGATTACCTTACGAATTTGAGCGGTTTGCTGGTCCAGGCGACGTTTCGGCGATTGTCAAGTCTCGTCCTGCTGAGGCGCATAAGGGGGATTTTGGCAGACTTTTGGTGGTCGGAGGAAGTGAAGTCTTTTCTGGAGCTCCAGCCCTTGTTGCCCTTGCGGCTCTCCGTGCTGGCGTGGACTTGGCTTACATAGCTGCGCCATATAAGACAGCTCAAGCAATCTCCTCTATGTCTCCGAATTTGATCACAATAAAACTGGAGGGGGCCCACCTAAATCCGCGTAACACAGCGGTTATCAAGCGTTACTTGAAGACTTCAGACGCTGTTGTTGTAGGACCTGGACTGGGACTACACAAGGAAACCAGAACCACTTTGAAAGAAATTGCACAACTTGTGGACGAAGCCAAAATTCCCCTACTATTGGATGCTGACGGGCTCAAAGCCTTCGCCGATTTCAAGAAAAAATTGCGTGTGCCACTTGTCTTGACGCCGCATGCTGGGGAGTATCAGATTTTGATGGGAAAGACGCCCTCTAAGGAGCTTGCGAAGAAGGCAATTGAAGTGCAGAGAGCGGCTCGAAAGCTTGGTGCCGTGATTGTGCTGAAGGGCCAGGTGGATGTGATTTGCGATGGAGAGCGGGTTAAGTTCAATTTTGCCGGCAATCCGGGGATGACTGTGGGTGGGACTGGTGATACGTTGTCTGGGATTGTTGGGGCTTTGTTGGCGCAGGGGGTTGATCCTTTTAGGGCTGGGGTTGCTGGAGCTTTTATCAACGGTGCTGCTGGGGACTTTGTTGTGAGTGAGAAGGGTTGCCATATGGTTCCTACAGATATCTTGGAATGGATTCCGCGGGTTATGAATGACCCTATGTCTCATTTGAAGGTGCGGAAAGGTGCGCTCTGGCGAGGTCAAGATTTGGGTCTATCATGCGAGGCAGTGTGACCCAAAGAAGTGCTCGGCTTTGAAGCTTAGACGCCACGGTTTGGTTAGTGTTGTTCATAGGGTTAGAGAACTACCCCGCGGAGCTGTAGTTTTGGATCCCTTTTCTAAGAAGGCTTTTTCTCCTGCGGACCGTGAGCGCCTAGAGAAGAGAGGATTGGCTGCTGTGGATTGTAGTTGGATGCATGCTGATGAGGTCTTTGAACTTTCTATGCGCGGTGCTTCGCGTTGTCTCCCTTATCTGGTGGCTGCGAATCCTGTGAACTATGGGACGCCGACTAAACTCAGCACTGTGGAAGCCTTAGCAGCCGCACTTTACATCACAAGTTTTAGGGGTAAGGCTGAGCGTCTGCTTTCGCTGTTCAAGTGGGGTCCTAACTTCCTTGTTTTGAATCGTGAGCCTTTGGATGGTTATGCTGGGGCGAGGGATAGTGGTGAAGTCGTGGCGTTGCAGAAGAGTTTCATTCCTACTGTCCACTAGATTCTAGTGTTTCTAAAGGTGTCTCTTGAAGTGGGAGTCGGCTTGCGATGTGGTAGGCGTCGTAAGTTGCCCATATAGTGGCGGCCAGTCTTAGAATAAGCGTCAGGATAGTGGGCAAGATGCTTGATACTAGGCTCCACTCTTGGAATGCGAGGTGGTTGAGGAGGTAGTGGACCAGGGAGTATGCTATTTGAGACATGTATGCGGAGGTCCAGAAAAGGGTTAGGAAGAGGATCCCGCGTAGTATTCTTTGGCATAGGATTTGTCCTAGGCCCGGTTGCCAGAAGGAGGCTGCTGCGGCCAATACTGGGTGTTGTTTTATTATTTCCATGCTTAGTCGTTTTGCGCTTTGGGATTTAAAAGCGGGCCGGTGTACAGCCACGGAAAGAGGAGCGCGCGCAACTCACATCCTCAATACATTAGACCTATGGTGATCGAGCATTATTTGCCCAGTTCTCTTTCGATTTTCTTAACAAACTCGGGAAGTCTCCGCTTGATGATTCCATCAACTATTACTTCGGCTTTTTTCGCCTCTTCTTCTGACCCTGGATGTTTGACTTGAGCGATCGTCATACCCAACGCCTTCGAAACACCAACAGCATATCCCAAGGCAAAATCTCTCAAAGACGAGATGGGTACTTCTTCGTGAACCCATTCCACATCGCCAGCAATTTTATCGTCAGAAAACACTTCGTCCAAGTATGATTCTAGAAAGTTTATCGTCTTTCTATCCATACTCCAATCACCCTTTCTCAGACTTCTAACTTTGTCTCAAATATCTTTTTGGCTACCTCCTACCAACAAGTCCTGACATGTCATCCTAACAAATGCAATAAACTTATAGACCGTCTTTCAGAACCCGTGTCTCATGCGAAAAGATTTACCAAAAAAACTGCTAGAGGAGCTTCTGAAGGATTCGAAACGAAGCGATAGGAAACTTGCCCAACTCTTGAAAGTCTCTCAACCCACCGTAACGAGAACACGCAACAGACTTGAACAGACCAGAATGATTGAGAACTACACAATCATTCCAAATTTCAGAAAACTTGGTTTCGAAATACTTGCTTTCACCTACGCAAAAATGCGTCCAGAATTTTTCACAAAAGAAACTCTTGAGGAAGCACGAAGAGACGCCCAACACTTTCCCGATGCAATAAGTGTGTGTTCGGGAGAAGGTCTGGGCATGAATCTGCTGATCATATCACTCAACAAAAACTATGCAGAATACAACAGAAGAGAAAGCCGAATGAGACTCCACTGGAAAGATTTCATTGAAGACGTCCAAAGTTTCATTGTTCCCATCGGAGAACGAGAAATCAAAAGATTCTCTCTGGCCTACCTGAAAGACGCTCTTACTCAAACGGAAGAGTAGTCAACCCTCCGCTCCAGAGTGAACACCCACAAACCACCTGCGAAAACAGATAACTAGCGGTTGTAAGCGCGCGCTCGTCAGAATGATTAGATCAGGCCGAGTTCTTTCAGTTTCTTTTTTGTTGGACGCCCTTCACTATCCCACTCTCTAAGTTTGTAGTATTCATCAAGCATTTTGTTGAAGTCCTCCGGCTTCACGGTGTGTCCATCAGCTTTGCCTCCTTGTAGTGGGTCATTTGATATTCTGTAAGGTAGGGTGTCGTCCTTTCGCGTGAAACCTTCCCTCACGTTGAACATCCTGACCAGATTCCAAACTCTTTCTCCAATGATCTTCATGTCATCTTCGGTTAGTTTCCAACCTGTTGCTGCTGAGCAGAGTTTAGCTATGTTTTCGTATCCTATGGCGTAGAAGTCACACACGACAAGGCTCCATTTTGAACAGTACAGATTCTGGTTATCTATCACCAATTGTGCCTTTCCTTCGGTGGTAAAAGGATCCATATCGCCGAACACTTCACTGTCTGCAGGCCAAGCTCTTAGGTGACATGCCCCTCTGTCTGCGGTGGCGTAAGCTAACGCCATACCTATTGATCCTCTTGGTTCATACCCTGGATATTCCAGTCCCTTAACCTGAACGGCAAAGCGTTCCGTCTCCTTCCCAATTTTTTCTGCGGCTCTCTTTACACCTTCAGCTAGGATGTTTCCTATCGCTCTTCTGTAAGCGATTAAGTTTGGCATCTCGACGTAAGCTTCTACGTTGCCGAAGGTCAGTTCAAGTCCGTTTGTATCCTTCTCGGTGATCACGCCTTTTTCGTAGCATTCCATGGCAAAGGCTATAGCGTCGCCAGTGGATATTGTGTCCAATCCTAGTTTGTCGCATAGCAAGTTGTACCTCGTTATGGCTTCTAGATCGTTGATGTAACAGTTTGAACCGCTCAATGCCAGGGTCTCGTATTCTGGCCCTTCCACCACAGTCCCGGCGAATGGTCCGTGCTTAACTTGTGTTATATTGCCACAACCAAGCGGACAGCCGTAGCACGCCCTTCTTCGAACAAATATCTTCTCCTTTATAGCCTCAGAGTCGATCTTAGTCGCATGCTCAAATACACCCATTTGGAAGTTTCTAGTGGGCAGGATGCCTCCTTCTTGGGTCAAAGGAAGGAACCCTGGCGTGCCGTCAGTCTTGGCCCACAAGTTGGTTTCAGTCAATACGTCATTTGTTGTAATGTCTTTGCAGAGCTCAATAAATTCTTCGATGTTAGGGACACTTACCTCTCCGTGCCCCCGAACAGCGATTGCCTTGAGGTTCTTGGAGCCCATGACAGCTCCTACGCCTCCCCTACCAGCTTGCCTATAGAGATCCACAGTGACGCAAGCTATCTTCGCCAGATTTTCACCAGCAGGACCGATTGTAGCAACCTTGACCGCTCTATCGCTAAGGTCTTCCCGGATCCGGTTCTCTGTCTCGTGAGTGTCACGGCCCCAGAGGTTTCTTGCATCTCTAATTCCAGCTTTGCCATCATTCACCCAGAGGTATACAGGCTTCTCTGCTTTTCCTCTTATTATGACGCCGTCGAACCCAGCGAACTTCAATTCCGCACCAAGATAGCCACCGATGTAACTATCCAGGAAAGTGCCTGTTAAGGGCGACTTTGTGAAGATGGCGTATTTGGGAGCGCATGGTGCTGTAGTGCCTGCTAGGGGGCCGGTCATCAAGATCAAGACGTTGTCTGGTGAAAGAGGGTTCGTTCTGGGTTGAAGTTCTTCGTACAGGTATTTGGCGCCTAAGCCTTTGCCGCCAATAAACGACTGTGCCCATTGCAGGTTCAGGTTCTCTGAGGAAGTCTTTCCACTGCTCAAATCTACACGCAATATTTTGCCAACATATCCTCCTGTCATTCTTTCTTCACCTCACTTAACTAGTTCGAGGACTTTCTCTGGACATATTTCAGCACACTTGGGTTCTCCTCTACAGACGTCACATTTTATCGCGTAGTCACCAATCGGATCAAGTCTCAGACCATTATATGGGCAGACCTCCACGCATGCCCCGCAACCCGTGCAAAGTTCTTTGTCTACTACATAGATTCCAGTTTCTTTGTCCTCAACTATGGCTTCAACTGGACATGACTCTACACAGGGATGTTCATCGCATTGAATGCATGCGTAGGGGCGTATGATCAGTTCTTCAGGCAAGAGAGACTCGATGTATATCGCAGATCTTGAAGGATTAAAGCCCCTGACAAGCCTTGCCGAACAAACAGCAGCACACAACGAGCACCCCGTACAGTTTTCAGGATGAATCTTCAACCTCATTCTGAAGCATCTAACTCCATTCTGTTCGATTAGAGGAAATGTTGTGATAAGTAACGTATAAGAAGCTTTTTGCAAGACTCAAACCTTGAAATCTACCTCTCTCCAAGCGTTTCTAGGTTGTCAGCTACGTATCCTAGCCCCAACTCCTCAAGTTTCTCTCTAGTAGGGATACCCGTTTTTTCGTCCCATCCTCTCAGTTTGTAGAAGTGATCCAACATCCTTTCAAGCTGCTCTTCTGAGAACGCCTCTCCTTTGTAGGGACCTTCAGGCAATCGTTCAGTGAACCTCTTTGGGAGTCTATCATCCTTTCTCCTTACACCTTCCCGAACGTTGAAAGCTCTGCAAAGGTTGAATATCCTCTCTCCGGTCTTCATTAGCTCCTCAACGGTGAAATCCCATCCCGTTGCCGTGGCAACGATGTCAACTAATGTTTTAGTCTTGTAGCCCCCGCATGGATATGCGGTCCATTTGCAGATGACCAGAGAGTCAAAAGCAGCAAACAAATCGCCTATGATCTTAACTATCTTGACTTTTTCCGGACCAGTGTAAAGGCGATCTCGACATTCTTTTGGAAAGGTTGTTTCATCGATTCCTATGTCTGCATCAAGCTGACCTTCAAACATGTCGTCGGTTTCCACTTGAAGGTGGCACGCTCCCCTGTTTGACGTTGCTATGCCAAGTCCGTGACCTTTCATCCCTCTCACATCATGCAAGGGAAACTCCATGCCTTTAACGTGCATAACAAACTCCTCTGCTCCGCTACCTAATTTCTCGGCTGCCTTTCGCGAGCCTTCGGCCAGGAGATCACCTATTCCCTCTCTCTTTGCTATCTTTTCCACGAGTTGAATTATCGCCTCATGGTTTCCCCAGGTGAGAGCCAATCCGTCAGCCTCCTTTCTGGTGACTAGTCCTTTCTCATAGCATTCCATTACGAAGGCGATTGTCACTCCCGTGGACATCGTGTCTATGCCGTACTTGTTACATAGTTCAATTGCCTTTAGGGTGGCTACTAGATTGTCGTTCATACATAATGAGCTGAGGGCGGCGGTACTCTCGTATTCCGGTGTGGCATACTCTGGATCCAGTTCGTAGGGATCATGTGCCTTGGTAATCCGGTTGCATCCTGCTGTGCAGTGAGGACAGGTGTTGTTTCTAATCAGATATGGACTGCTGGCCAATGTCTCTGCTGTCACGTTCTCGTATCCAGGGAACAGGCTTCTCCTAAAGTTCATTGTGGGTAGGCGTCCGGTCTCCTGCCAATAGCCCAAATCTGCGAGAGACCCGTATTTGAAAAGTCCATCTGGCCAGTAGGGGCCTCTGAGAGCTTCCTTGCTGTTTAGTCTGTTCATTAGTAGGTCAACTAGCTTCTCTTCGTGGGCGTATCTCGCTCTTCGTGCGCCTCGCACAGCTATGGCTTTCAGTTTCTTGGACCCCATGACAGCGCCCATACCAGTTCTGCCAGCGAAATGGTTGAATCCAAACATTACATTGGCGAATCTCACAAGGTTCTCGCCGGCTATCCCGATGCACCCAACTTGGGTTCTATCATCTTTGAATTCGGCCCGTATGATTCTCTGAACCTCTCGGGTCGATCTTCCCCACAAATGGCTTCCATCTCTGATCTGGGCTTCGCCATCATGAATCTTTAAGTAAACAGGATTTTCCGCTTTTCCTTCGATGATAATTGCATCATAGCCGGTGGATTTCAGTTCGGGTCCAAAGAAGCCTTTGGCAGTGGACTCACCCCATATGCCTGTAAGGGGAGACTTTGCCATCACGTTTAAACAGCTGTTTCCCGGGAAGGGTATTCCTGTCATTACGCCCGTAGCCACAACAAGCTTATTCGCGGGTCCTAAAGGATCGATGTTGGGCTTGAGTTCATTAAAAAGGATGTATGCGCCCAGCCCTCTTCCACCGACGAATTTCCTAGCAACATGCTCTTCTAACGCTTCCTCAGTGATATCTCCTTTCGTTAGGTTTGCACGAAGAACTTTTCCCATATATCCGAACGTTTTTGTCCCTCCATTTTCCCCTCAGTTTGAACTTTCGCCACGAGCTTTGGCAAGTTCCTTAAGGATCTTATTGACAGCTCCTTTCCTCAATTTTCGCGCCTCCTCTTCAAAAGTGGATAAGGTTAGAGCATCCTCGAAGGGGCAAAGCTTGACACATTCGGGGTCTCCGTCACACAGATCACAGGTCATAGCTACCTTCTTAGTTGGATGCAAAGTGATTGCGCCAAATCTACAAGCAAGGATGCACCATCCGCACCCATGACATTTGCGCTCATCTACACGTATCGCACCCTTCTCCTCCTCAACCAGAGCTCCCTTAGGACATGCCACTACACATGGAGGGTTCTCGCAGAGAACGCATGCGATCGCCATGCTGCCTGCAGGTTCAAAATTGACCTGCCGGATGCGAGAGAATGAAGGGTCCAGGCTCTTGTCTTTCATAGCTGAACATACAAACTCGCAGATTCCGCATCCCAGACACTTGTCTGGGTTGCAGACAACGCACTTCTCCAGCACCTCGATTTCCTCTTCAACATGAGTGATTCATTGTTTTAGCAAAGTTTCGTTACTGGGGTGAGCATTCGAAGCGTGATCAACCTAGAGTATCCGATGGGTTAGGAAACTGGCGCTATTAAACTTTTCAGCGAGCGCCTACTTGGACGCGAAAACTTAGCTACTGACTATTTCGGAAGCTTTCTCAGCGTATCTTCTGCAGCAGACAGAGTCTCGTTGATGTCTTCTTGAGTATGAACTGTTGAAAGGACCACTCTTTCCATACCGTCTGGGTGTAGGTATATTCCTTTTTTCACCATTAGGTCGCGAAACTGCTTGAACTTTTCCAGGTCGCATGTTATCCACTGTCTATAATTGCTTATCTCTTCTAGCTTCGTGAAAAGTATTGAGAACAACGCACTGACGCTCGGAACAATCCCATCATGACCTGTCGAACCCAGGATCTCCTGTAAACCGTCCGCAAGCTTCCTGCCCAACGACTTCATGTTCTTCAGGGCTTCTCCATTATTTCTGGAAAGCTCTTCCAATACAGCTATACACGCTGACAGAGAGAGAGGATTTGCGTTGTAGGTACCGGCGAACCCTATTTTTCCTGGCACAACCATCTCCATTATCTCTTTTTCGCCTGCCACGGCAGCAATTGGGACGCCGCCACCCAAAGCTTTGGAAAAACATGACAGATCTGGAGTTACACCTAGTAGCTCCTGTGCCCCTCCTTTGGCGACTCTAAAACCTGTAAAGACTTCGTCGAAGATCAAAACAATGTCGTATTTTTGGGTGATTTCTCTTACACCCTCCAGATATCCATCACTGGGTACGATGACGCTGTTGTTTGCCATGATTGGCTCCATAATAACCGCCGCAATGTCCTCTGCGTCCTTCCTTAGCGTCCTTTCAAGAAGCGATAGATTGTTCCAAGAGGCCACAATCACTGTTTGCGCGACTTCTCCTGGGACTCCTGCAAACCAAGGCAGCTTGCGTGGAGCATGTTCGAGGCCTGCATACATGGGATCTGCCACGACGCTATAGAGTACGCAATCGTGGTGACCGTGGTAATGCCCCTCAAACTTCACGATTTTGTCTCTTCCAGTGTATGCTCTTGCAATCCTAATGGCACTCATCGTTGCCTCTGTTCCAGTGGTGCAGAACTTTACCATATCCGCAGATGGGACCATCTGACAGACTTTCTTGGCGGCCCTGATTTCAAGTTCTGTCGTTGTGCCGATCATTGTCGCGTTGTTTAGCTGATTCTTGATTGCTTCAACGATTTTAGGATGGCAATGTCCCAATATTAGGGCTCCATAACTGAGTAGGTAGTCAATGTACTCGTTTCCATCAACATCCCACACTTTGGAACCTTGCCCCTTTCTGAATAGTATCGGAAACGGAGCATGTTCCTCGGTGACGCGAATATTGGATGACGCACCTCCAGGGATGTATTTCTTCGCATCTTTGTAGAATTCGTTAGATTTTGACAGATTCATGAACTTTCCTCCAATTGTGAAGTGCTTGTGCTAGGATGTGGATATAAGATTTCTCTACCAATCGGTTGGATTCAAGGTTGGGCTTGGATATCTCGAAAGATTAATGTATGGATGCGTTCGCGGACACTGAAGACGTCATTAGATTTAGACCGCTTCGACCAGTGGCATCTCAAGATCCAGTTTCCTGACATGTCTTGCAATCTCTTTGAAGACTTCCAAGTGTTTCTCAATGTCTTCCTTTGTGTGTTGCACCGAAATCGTCCATTGCTCGTCCGGACCCAAGGCGCTAGGTACGATGCCTCTGTTCATCATAATCACCGTGTAAAGGTAACATCTCGCGATGTCTATAGTCTTCGCGAAGTCTCTCCAATTCTCGATCTTCTTGGCTTTTGTGAAGTGAATTGTGCCACTCGTTCCAGCCCACTGCACTATCGCTTTTATGTTGGCATCTTCTATGATGTTTTCATAGCCCTCAGCCAACATTCCTGAAAGCTTGGTGGCTTCGTCCATTGCTTTTTCTGTCAGTATTTTTGAAAGAGTGACTAACCCGGCAGTTATGCAGAGCGAGTTTGAGTTGAAAGTGCCCGCGTGGGAGACTACACCTGGTTTGACAGAGTTCATTATGTCTTTTTTCCCTGCTACAAGGGACAAAGGATAGCCTCCAGCAATGGCTTTGGCCATGGTCATAAGGTCCGGCATAACTTTGAAATGGCCAGAGGCTCCTCTGTAGAATTTTCCACTTGTTTTCACCTCATCAAATATGAGAACTGAATTGTATTCGTCGGCTATCTTCCTTAGTCCTTCCAAAAACCCGGGTTTGGGAAGGATGTAACCCATGTTCATTGGTATTGGCTCCAGAATGATGGCTGCTACGTCATTCCCGTTTTTTTCCATGATGGTTTCGACGGCTTCCAAATCGTTGAAGGGCGCTACTAAAGTGTATTTAACCACTTCTTCCAGAATTCCTTTAGAAGCGGGAACTTGATTTGGGAATCTAGGGTGTCCAGCTTTAGCCGTTGAAGGTTTCACGTTCACCAAAAAACTCTCTGGAAACCCATGGTAGCATCCCTCAAACTTCAGTATCTTTTTTCGCTCGGTGTAAGCCCGTGCAAATCTGACTGCGTAGTTTGTGGCCTCTCCTCCAGTGGTGGAGAACTTCACCATGTCAACCCCGAAGCGTTTGCATACGAGCTTCGCCAGCTTGTATGAATCCTCGAATTCAAAGCCGAGGATTGTGCCGTTTGCGATCCTGTCTTTCACTTCTTCTACCAGCACAGGATGAGAGTGGCCAGCAACCAAGACACCGAAAGCCATGTGGAAGTCGATGTACTCGTTGCCATCAACATCCCATAATCTGCTTCCCTTTCCCTTGGTGAAGTATATGGGGTAAGGGTCCATGGATCTATAGTTGCTGTGAACGCCGAATGGAGTTACCTCGACGCTTTCCTTGTAGATTTGCTCGGAGCGTTTTGTTTTCTGCAAGAATTTCTTCCTCTCTCTTTCATAGATTGCACTCATCTTTCCGCCCTCGAATAGAAGACATATATTATCAAAATCTAGTTAAAACTATTGACGTGGGTGGGCAAAATCTGCAGAAAATAGGCGCGCACATCTAAGACACGATTGTCTCCATCTCTTCATACACGGGCATTCTCATCTCTGTAAGCTTAGAAAAGAATAACTTCCTAGCCTCGAGTCCCAAGCACTCCGGTGCAATTACACCAGTAGTTTCTATCTCTCCCTTTCCAAGCATCCAAGCAAAGATTGCTGCTGGAACACCGGTTGCGTACGACTCTTGGGTTGCGCCTGGTACTATCTTGTTGGCTTCGCGAATGCCCAGGGTAGGCCACGTATAAGTGTAGCGTGTCTTTTTGCCTGTTTTCTCACCGGTGATTTTTATTACCGCACATTCAGCGGCGTCAATCAGTTTTCCCTCCTTGATCTTCTGCTCCACTTCCTCCATTGTGAGAGGGGGTGGGATCACAGAGAGGAAAATATCTCTTGGAGCTATTTTCGCACCCTTGACGACGAGGAGTTTGTCATTCAAGAGTCCGATTTCCCAGATAGCCTTAGCAGTGAGTATGTCGGCGTCACCCATCTTGAAATCAACATATTTCAAGCCTTTTCCTATGTATCTTGGCAGTGTTACAACTTCCTCGTGATGATGATGGACAACCGTTTGGGAGCCAAATGGCTCTGGGAAAACATACACTTCTTGGCCACTGAAGGGGGGAACTCGTTTCAACTTGCCATTCTCAAAGAGGTATGGCTCTTCGGCCATGTCAGCCCATGCGGTCTCTGGTGACCAAAGCGAGATAAACTCTTTAGTCTCCATGAAACCAGTGTACCTTATTTTTATTTCACTTACTTGGTCAAGTTTGTCACTGGCGTGCCTCGCAAGCGCATTTATGACTCCTGGCGATGATCCTGTGTTTATCAATGCGACTAGTCCTGCGTCTTCGTACTGGGTGTTTCGTTCTAGTTGCTTTGCAACGAATCTGTCCATTGGGATGTCAGTTGGTCCTGATGCGAGATCTTGATAGTGGGCTCCGCCTTTCAAGGCTGCATCCATAATTAGCAAGTTGTATTTAGGCGCGGTTGAATTGACAACTAGGTCCATTCCTTTTGCAGCCATCACTAACTCATCCGGCTTTCCAGCATCAAGTTTCTTCGGTTTCACCTTATCGCTCTGAAGCCTCTGGGCAAGTCGTTTGGCCTTCTCTAAGTTTCTTCCTGTGCAGACAATCTCAGAGACATCTGGGCTCCGCGCCAAATAGGTACATATGACAGATCCTTGGGCTCCATATCCTCCCAAAACCAACACTTTCATAATTACGCCTCACAGGGACACTCGTCGTAGTTCTTTGTGAAAAACACGTCTGATAAAAGAGTGCGCATTCAACCAACCTACTGCGAAGGCATCAGCGGGTTTGATCTTACAATGAACTCGGCGGACGCTGAGGATCTCAACCACACTCGTATTATTCTTCACAGTTATTCCTCATATTTACCTTAGGTCCTCAAGGAGCGATTTCAACTTTAGCTTGCGGTTGTTTCTTCTCTCAGCCACTCTTCTGAAAGCTCGTGGTATAGTAGCGAGGAGAGATTTTGATTGTTCCGCTGCATCAAAGTAAAATTTGCTGGCTTTCTCCTCGAGTTCTATAGCTGTCTTCAAGACCTCAAGGTAGCGCATGTCTTCCCTTAGTGTCGCTTCAGCCACGTAGTTGTGTAGATCTATTTTGATGAAGCATGCCTCAAGGGCGTCAGTAATAGTCTCCTGATAGGTTCTCACTATCAGCACCTTGTTCTTCCTGCCTTCTTTGGCAAATTCTAGGAATGTTTCTCTCTCCTCAGCAAACTTCTCAGCCAACTGCTCATAGAACTTCGACGAGTCATCTTCAAGCTTATCGGCGAAACTGATGATAGCGGAACATGTCGCTTCCGCACCCACTTTAGAACCACCTTTGGATAACAACCTTGCTTTCGGTGAAGAAGCGAACCGCCTCCTGACCTTGCCCATGTAGTGTCCCGAAGAAGGAATCCTTCATTCCGCTGAAGGGAAAGAACGCCATCGGGGCAGCTATTCCGATATTGATACCTATGTTGCCACACTGAACTCTATACTGGAACTCTCGGGCCCATTTTCCGCTTGAGGTAAAGATGGATGCTGCGTTGCCGTAAGGATTGTTATGAATCATCTCTATCGCGTCGTCGAGGCTTCTTGCCCTCATGATGCTTGCTACAGGACCAAAAATTTCTTCTCTGCCAATGGTCATGTCTGGTGCGACATCCTCGAAAACTGATGGATTAAGGAAGCATGTTTGAGGCCAATCTCCGACAAGTCTTATGTTTCTGCCGTCAAGGTTTAGCTTCGCTCCCTCTTCTATTCCCTTCTCGATAAACTCTATTACCCTAAGCTTCTTGCTCTTGTCACGGAGGGGCCCCATCTGAACCGATTCGTCGAGTCCATAGCCAACCCTAATCTTGGAGGCTGCGTTGACAAAGGCGTCTACAATCTTCTTGTAGAATGCGTTGTAGTTGTGTTCATCAAGCCCTTCACCAACGATCATAAGATTTGCTCCCGATAGGCATCGTTGACCTGTGTTGCCATAGAAAGATGTCATACAACTTGCTATGGTTCTTTCCAGACTAGCATCCGGCATCACTAACAGAAAATTCTTCGCGCCAGTCTGGGCGATGACTCTCTTGCCAGTTTCACCGCATTTTCTATAGATAACATCCCTTCCCACAGGGGTAGATCCAACAAAGCATAATCCTTCAATATCAGGATTGTCTAGCATACCTGATACAACAGTTCTTCCCCCGTTAACTACGTTCCATACGCCAGGCGGAAAACCGGCTTCTTCTCCTAGCTCCGCTATTTTCGTTTGGCTGATAGGGTCTTCGCTTGAGGGTTTCACAATGATGCAGTTGCCTGTGGCGACAGCGTACGGTGCAAACCAGAGCGGCACCATGAATGGGAAGTTGAAGGGACCTATTATCCCGAAGACTCCTAAGGGCTGTCTGATCAAATACTCATCAATACCAACGGCGATGTCCTCTAGATTATACCCCATCATCAAAGAAGGTACTCCTGCCGCAACCTCGACGTTTTCGATTCCACGCCTTGTCTCCCCTCTTGACTCGTCGATGGTCTTTCCATGCTCCATCGTCTGAACCCTACTTAGCTCCTCAAAGCTTTCCTCCATCAGCTCTTTCAGCCTGAAGAGACACCTGGCTCTCGCAACTGGGGGGGTTCTTCTCCATTCCGGGAAAGCCTCTTTGGCAGTTTCTACAGCGGCATCTATCTCGCTTTTCGTCGAAATGGGAACCTTTGCTATAACCTTGCAATTAACGGGATTTACAACATCTATAAGTTCTCCCTGAGGCGCGATCCATTCTCCACCAATGTAATTTCTAAGAGTGGAAACCTCTTTTATCGGCTCTTCTAGAATTGTCACTTTCTGTTTACTCCTTCTTGTTAATGAAGTTGCGATAATCTAATTTTAGATCCTTATTTTTAAACCTTGTCCAAGCATTTTTAGAATAACTCATAGGTTGTCTAAGTGCGCAACTGTGAGCAGCATCAGGATGTTCTCAGCTCTTCATCTTAGGCAAAGCGTTTAGACAATGTCTAAAGGACCTCAGGCGATTTTTGGAAATATACTAAACCTTAAATTATAAGAGCAAAACCTAGTTCCACAGTGTACGTGAGGAATTCATGAGGAGGTGGTGAGGAGTTTTATGAACATCCAATCTAACAGCATGTTCGACGAAATTGATTCAGGAATCCTCAGGATTTTGCAGGAAGATTGTAGAACCCCGCTGGATCAAATAGCCGAAAGGTTGAGAGTGCCAAAGTCAACGATACACTATCGAATCAAACGCCTCGAAGGGGAAGGGATCATTGAAGGGTACTATGCAAGGGTCAATCACGCAAAACTTGGAAGAGATTATGTTACGGCTACATTTATTCGCGCAAAGTATGGTCCAGGCTACCACGAAAAGGCGGGACAGAAACTATCCAAGATTTCCGGAGTCTGGGGCGTATATTTCGTACTTGGCGAAAACGACTTCATTCTTATGTCTAGATCAAATAACAGGGAAGATTACTTACAGAAACTGGAGAAAATAATGAGTATGCCAGAAATTGAAAGAACAAGCACTCAAGTTATCGCGAAGGTCATAAAAGAAGACCTTAGATAAGAAGGCACATCTGAAATCGACTTTGGCTAGTTGCACACTGTTCAATTTCTGAAACAGAATGATAGAAAATATTTAAATCAAGCACGCACACTTATTCGTAAACAAGAAGAGCGCATAATCAGAGGGATGGAAAATGAAAGTCTCAACGGGTGAGATTATCGACAAATACAAGAAATACATCGTAACGAGTTGTGTGAAGAAGCTTGAGCCCGTGGTTCTCGTTGAAGGTGAAGGTGCCACGGTCAAAGACCTCGACGGAAAGGAGTACATAGACTGTTGGTCTGGAATCTCAGTGGTAAACGCTGGACACTGCAACCCAGAGGTGGTGCGGGCCGCGCAGGAGCAGGCGGAAAAGCTGGTCCATGTCTGCAACTACGTGTATCATACAGTTCCGATAGCTCTGTTGGCAGAAAAACTTGCGCAAATAGTTCCGGGTCACCTACAAAAGACCTTCTTCAGCAACAGCGGAGCAGAAGCAGTTGAGTGTGCCCTGAAAATTGGAAGGAAATTCACAGAGAAGCATGAGGTAATAGCTCTGATGTGCTCCTTCCACGGCAGAACCCTCGGATCCCTTAGCGTGACAGGTCAAGCCAGTCGCCGGGACTATTCCATGGGACCGTATCTGGGCGATATGGTGTTTGCGCCCGCTCCCTACTGCTACAGATGCAGTTTAGGCCAAGAATACCCTCGGTGCGGTATTCAGTGCGCAAGAATAGTTGAAGACATAATAAACTACTCAACGTCTGGTAACGTCGCTGAATTTATAGCCGAACCTATTCTGGGTGAAGGCGGAATAATTGTTCCGCCAAAGGAGTATTTCAAGGAAGTTAAGAGAATCCTAGATCAACATGGAATTCTATTCATAGACGATGAAGTCCAAACAGGATTTGCGAGAACCGGAAAAATGTTTGCAATTGAACACTACGGCGTTGACCCAGACATTATGTCTTTGGCAAAGGGAATAGCCGACGGATTCCCCCTCGGAGCCTGCATAGCACGGGCAGATATTGGCGACGCTTTTGAACCTGGCGATCACTTATCGACTTTCGGAGGCAGCCCCGTGTCTTGTGTTGCCTCTCTGGCTAACATCGACTATATGCTTAGCGAAAAGCTTTCTGAACAAGCCGCAAAGAAGGGCGAATACATCATGAAAAGACTAGACGAAATCAAAGAAGACCACGAAATCATCGGAGAAGTGCGAGGAGAAGGTCTCATGATCGGTGTCGAGCTCGTACGCGACCAGAAAAACAAGACTCCAGCCGATAAAGAGACGACGAAGACAAGAGATTTGTGCCTAAAGAAAGGAGTTCTAATCGGCAGCGGCGGAGTTAAGCGATGTGTCCTCAGAATCCAGCCTCCACTAGTCATATCCAAGGAGCAGATGGACAAGGTAATAGACATCCTACTCGATTGCCTAGAACAAGTATAGTAGGTCGTGATAACTCATGAAAGTGTTGGTTTTGGGAGGATATGGAGCCGTCGGTACAGCGATCTGCGGAGATCTAGCTGAGACACCTCACATTTCTGAAGTTGTTTGTGCGGGAAGAAACATAGGCAAAGCTAGGAATTTAGCTCAAAAACTGAAAAGCGACAAGGTGACACCCAAAAAGGTGGATGTAAGCAATTCTAATGAATTGATGAGGGCTCTGAAAGAAGCTAATATAGTCATTAACTCTTCTTTGCCTGAGTATAACATAGCAGTGATGGAAGCTGCCCTCGAGAGCGGGGTGCATTACATCGACAACGCTGTATACGAAAAGGTGGACTACAAGCTCAAGTTCGATGATCCCTACAGAGAAGCCGGTTTGACAGGTCTACTGAATCTCGGTGAAGACCCCGGGCTATCCAATATCTTTGTAAGGTACGCTGCTGACAGAATGGATCGCGTCGCCGAAATTCGTGTAAGGGATGGAGAAACATGTGAAACCGAGAAATACCCTTTTGTGGCGACCTTTTCGCCTGAAGTGTTTCTCGGGGGCGAAATCTTCTTGGAACCTCTTATATTTGAAAATGGGGCCTTCCAGCATTTGCCCTCCTTTAGTGGTGAAGAGGTTTACGACTTTCCTGACCCTGTAGGTCCCCTGACCGTTTATTGTACAGATCACGAAGAAACAGAGACTCTACCGAGGTTCATTAAGAAGGGCGTGAAATACGCAGACTTCAAGCTCGCCTTTTCACCGGAAACCGTGAGACTTTTGAAAACGTTGAAAGAACTTGGCTTGATGGAGAAAGACCCGATAGATGTGAAAGGAGTTAAGGTTTCACCTCTCGATGTTTTCATTTCGCTCATCCCTACACCCGCCGAAATAGGCGGTAAGGTTGAGGGGTATGCTTGTATATTGGCTGACGTCAGGGGAGAAAAGGAAGGCGCCAAAGTGTGCCACGTTGTCTACACGTATATAAGCCATAAGGAAGCCTACAGAAGACTTGGTGTGACTGCCACAGCGTACTTGACGGGCATCCCAGCAGCTGTGGGGGCAGCAATGCTCGCCGATGGGTCAATAACGAAGAGAGGCGTATATCCACCCGAGGTGCTTGAACCCGAACCGTTCCTAGCGAGAATACGCCAAAAAGATATAGAAATCTTCGAAAAGGTCGCACGAGAAAGTCGCTTGGCCTAACAGCGCCTCTTCCCAGTTTTTCATATACCTTTTAAGCTGGGCCACAAGAGGATGTTGTAGCGATTTTGCCCGTTGCAAAGGTACGATGATCAAAGTGTCAGCTGCGTACGCTGGGAAGATTCTGCGGGTCGATTTGTCTACGGGCAGGGTCAGAAAGGAGCCCTTAGCCAAGGCCCTGATCAAACAATGGTTAGGAGGAAAGGGAATTGGGACTTGGCTATTGCACAACGAGTTGAGGCCCCGAATCAGTCCCTTGAGCCCGGAAAATAAGTTGATCTTTGTTACTGGTCCGGCGACTGGAACTATAGTGCCCCACAAGGGATACATCCTATGTTATAAATCTCCACTCACCAGCATATACGGTAGTTCAAGTTCTGGCGGACTGTTCGGAGATGAATTGAAGCGGGCTGGATACGATGTCCTGATAGTTGAGGGAAAGGCCGGAAAACCGCAATACCTCTGGATTGATGACGGGGATGTTCAGATAAGGGACGCTGAGCACCTGTGGGGAAAGGATACCTTCGAAACGAATGATCTGATCAAAGAGCAGCTAGGAGATTCAGAGATCAAAGTAGCACGTATCGGTGTTGCAGGCGAGAAACTGGTGAATTTCGCTTCCATTCTAAATGACTACTCTCGAATGGCTGGTAGATGCGGACCTGGCGCGGTAATGGGCTCAAAGAAGCTAAAAGCTATCGCGGTGCGAGGAACCGGGGTCATCGAAGTCGCGAAGATAGAAGAACTAATCGAGTTTATGAGACAATTTCTAAAAACAATTAAGGAAACTCCTTCCACAGGGATTGCGTACCCAACGTGGGGAACACCTGGAGGGGTCAATCGTGCCAACCTGCAGGGTGTCTTTCCAACAAGATATTGGCACAAAGGAGTGCTTGACAACTTTGAGAAGATCAACGCTGAGACCATGAGAAGCAGAATAGTGATCAAAGACAAAGCTTGTTACACATGCCCAGTAAACTGCTCCAAGATTGCCAAGGTCAGACAGGGACCGTACGCTGGATCAATCCTTGAGGGCCCTGATTATGAGACTCTTTATTCTCTTGGCGGGCTTCCAGAGAACAACGACCTTGACGCAATAGTGAAAGCCCACGAGTTATGTGATAGGCTCGGAATGGATGCCATGACTGCTGGAAATGCTGTAGCGTTCGCTATGGACTGCTATGACAAAGGCATCATCTCCAGCAAGGACACAGACGGCGTCGAACTGACTTTCGGGAATAAAGAGGCTCTTATTCGTATGGTAGAGGCAATCGGGAGAAGAGTAGGCTTCGGCCAGGTACTAGCTCTTGGCGTGAGAGGGGCCGCCGAAAAACTCGGCAAAGGTGCAGAAAAACTCGCAGTGCACGTAAAAGGGTTAGAACCCGCGGGATATGACCCCCGAGGATTGAAAGGAGCGGCGCTAGCGTTTGCTGTATCTGACCGTGGAGCATGCCATCTGACGGGATCAATATACACATACGAGATGAGAGGCGACATAGATAGACTCACCTATGAAGGAAAGGCGGCCTTCTTGAAAGATCTAGAGGAAAGATTCGCAGTCTGTGACACGATGATCTTTTGCCGCTTTCTAAGGGACGTTTATACTTTGGATACCCTCGCGGAGGTGATTCCGTTGTTGGTGGGATTCAGACTAGACGTAAATCAATTAAAAACCCTTGGGGAACGAATGGTTAATCTAGCCAGGGCCTTCAATGTCAGAGAAGGAATAGGCAGGAAAGACGACAGCTGGCCGGAGAGGTTCTTCAGGGAGCCCCTGCCTGATGGAGGTTCACGGGGGCAAGTGATAGACAAAAGCGAATTTGCCAAGATGCTCAGCGACTATTATGAGTCAAGAGGATGGGACGAAAACGGAATACCAACCAAAGAAAAACTTGGAAATCTAGGGCTCAAAGACGTGGCTCTATCTCCTAAATCCCTCCCTCGAAAGGAAGGCACTACACATGCCGAGTAACGTCATCGTCTGTGATCAGAACAAATGCACTGCGTGCGGAATCTGCGAACTAATCTGCTCCGCCACAAAAGATAAGAGCTTCAATCCCAATAGCTCTCGGATTCGAGTCATTAGAATCGAGCCGTTCATTGATGTAGCATTGGCTTGCCGTTTCTGTGAAGACGCTCCATGTGTGGCTGCATGTCCACGGGATGCACTTGAGCAATCCCAAGGGTCTGGCATCATTATGGTTGATGCGGATAAGTGCAACGGATGCGGATGGTGCATCGAAGCTTGCCAATTCGGAGCCATAACATTTCACACTAGTAAAAAAGCTGTTATCACTTGTGACCTTTGTGATGGTGAGGCGCTATGCATTGAGTTCTGTCCGAGGAAGGCACTAAAGCTGTCCACGCTGCAAGCCCTATCAGATGAGGCTAGAATATCTGCCGCTAGAAAGCTCTTCGTGAAGTAAAGCCGGACGTGCTCCTTCTCCAGTCAATCAGCTGAAAATCGGTTGAGAGAACCGTGGAAATGAAACAAGGCAACTGGAATCAGCTCTAATTTGAAACGCGTGCATCAACACGCGGTTGTCCCAACGATTAATCAGCATCTACGCCAGAACGAATAGGTAGGCGTATGTGTACACACATTTTGGATCTTACAGAACATAATCTAGGATTCATAATCCTTAATTTCAATGTTCACGAGAAAGTGACGCGAAATAAACAGCAGGAAGGTGAGAATGATTCATGGGCTTTCTTAACCGGTTTAAGACACCAAAGGCTACGGTATCAATAAACATGGAGAAGAACGAGCAAAGTCTGAAAGAACCTTTGACTGGTACCTTCAATGTCTCAGCTTCTGAGGAATTCGACGCAGATGAAATACGTGTGGAGATATGGGTGGATGAGTTCACGCGGGCTACGGGAAGTGTGGAGCTAGGAGAAAACCGCAAAAAAACTGTGACCCTACAGCAAAACAACAGAGTACATAACGGAAAGGTGACTGTATCAGGAAGAATGCACGTCACAAATGGGTTTAACAAAGACTTTCCCTTCAGCATAAATCTCCCACCTGGGGTTCCTCCGAGCTATCGTGGTAGAAACGCAACCAACACTTGGAAGATGAAGGGAGTAGTAGCCGTCAAAGGGCGTCCTGATGTCACTAGTCATGATATGGAAATTCAAGTGGGCGCATAACGTCAAGCATTACCCTCCCTTTCTTTTTTGCGGTGCATAGTACCTGTCAAGTGCTACCTTGGCTGCTGCTGAGTGACGCAGTGAACCCCTCCACCTGTTTGGACCATTGGACCGATTTCGATAGGGATGATGGTCTTCCGTGGGTAAAGGCTTTCCATTGTATCTTTTTCTAGAGGACTCATAGGAGTGTCCACGTAACCAGCAATTACTTTCCCATTGAAAATCAAGCAGTTAACAAACGTCCATCTACATCTTGAGGGCAGTCTATAAACATCCCATCCTGCCTGCTCAAGTTTTTCGGCTGCTTCTTTGCCAGGCCCGTTTACCATTGATCCAAGAATTGGATCGGTCAACTCTTCAGAAACACAAACCTTTCCTTCATCATAGAATTTCATATAGCCGTCGGTATGGTTATCCGCTTTTTCGGCAGTAGTCCTTGGCCAAATTGAATCTACCCAAATAACCGTGTGCGCACCGGTGAGATTTCTGAAGATCTGCGACGCCTGTTCTTTGGTTAAATGAGGATTCCTCTGTTTGCATATCGCCCATGAAGCTACAATAGTTCCTTCACCGCTAAACTCAAACGCTCCCCCTTCATAGATCAAACTCCTGATTTTGCCGACATGTTTGTTGTCAAAATATTGCACTTGAGTGCAACCTATGCCTAGCATTTCAGCTATCCGTTTAGGGACCTCGTTATCCTTATCGAAAGGACCCCAAGGCGCGTAACCCCAGGCGTTGAAGCCAAAGTCCAAGATATGTTCGTGTCCCTCTTTCCTGACGAAGACAGGCCCATTGTCTCGTATCCAGCATGAGTCATAAGGCATAATGTGAAAAAAGATGTTATCGAGTGGTACTCCAGCATCGATGAGCTTTTGTTTAGCGACTGTTTCAGCGTTTTTGTTCAGTACAATATTATGAACCTTACCCTCCGTACAGCAGTGCCGCTCAATTTCCACAAAAGCAGGGATAAAATTGGTTTCATCGACGCTTTCTTCTGAATAATATTTGGAGGTTGGCCATTGAAGCCACACTGCTTTCTGAGGGGCGAATTCTGGGATCATCCTAAATTCGTTCAATTTGGCGCCACCGCGCCCAGGTACATCAAACGGCTTCGGTTCCCAGAATATTTTCAGTGGCCTGGGCAAAAGTCCTCGCCGCATGTCTCACTTGATCTAGATCAACGTATTCATTGCTGCTGTGCCCTAGTTCCATAATCCCAGGCCCGCAAGTTAGCGTCGGGATCCCTTTATCATAGAAAAAGGTCCCATCGCAGAAACTCAAGACGTAGGCATAACTATGAGAACCCATCGTTTCATCCACTGCCTGTTCGAATTTCTCAACAAACTCGTCTCTGGGTTGGATGAATCCGTGGTTCTTGTACGGAGGATCAGCCAAGTTGTATTCTACTCTGTTTCGCTGTCCAGCCTTGTTGCTGTCTTCGACCACCTCTTCTAGCACTTCTAGTATATCTTCTATTATCCGGTCGCTCGCTGCAACGGTTCTGCCCGGGGCAACTCCGATCAAAACGTGCACCCTATAATAGTCAACAGTCATCCACGCATAAGATGTAAATACCCGGTGATCCACTGGACAAAAATTGACGGTGTTTGGCATTTCGATATCTGAATGGTGCCTCATTCTTCCAACACTGGGAAATTCCAGGATTCGACTCAAAATTTTCGTCGCGTTTAAGTAGGCGCTTGAATTGTCCCCTATTTTCAAGGTTGATCCATGTTTGATCTCGCCCTCACTCACTAAATTGAATTCGATATAACCAGCTTGTGCTAACCCGATCTCGTTTTGAGTTGGCTCTCCTATAATTGCGTAGTGAGGTTTCTCCTTTTCAAGAAACTTCTTGGTTCCCGTCCCGCCATATTCCTCATCGACAACTAGCGAAAGAACTAGATCACCGTTCAGCTTCACATCCGAAGCCACAACAGCTTTGGCTGCTTCGATCATTGCGGCTATTCCTCCCTTCATATCGCTAGCGCCTCTTCCATACAACCTTCCATTTATAATTCTTGGGTTGAATGCGTCTGGCATGTTGGCTCCAGTAACAGTATCTAAGTGACCATTGAGCGCAAGCGTTTTTTCCCCGTATCCTCTGATTCTGGCGATAAGGTTCGATCCTCCACCCTCAATCTCTTGTCTTTCAACCTCGAAACCGTAACCAGTCATTTTTTCTTCCAGAAACTCGATGATTTGGCTTTCGTCAGACTCCTCGCCTGTTCTGAACTTTGGATTCACGCTGGGAATGCTTAGCAAATCAAATAGAAGTTGTTCAAGTTCGGCGTCATTAACCTTGGATGCAACTCCGCTGAGTTTGGAGACCATCACAACTCCCTGAATTTTGAGTGTGCCATCGACTTATAAAACGTAATTCTACGCATGCACTTTTTGATGCGGGCGCTAAGGAGCCTACCCGCGCGCGCTCAGTGCACATTCGACCGACGGCAACCATAATGAATGCTTTCTTCAGGTTCTTACCCTGTTCTTGTGATTCGCCTGCATCCACGTGTAGAGGTTTTAGCTCAGGCGCACCGCCTGATGTTGAGGTATTCCGGCTACATTAATGGGTGCTCATCACAACATGTCCTTTTCACATTCATGGAGAATCCGGCTAATCTCGTTTTTCACTTCCTCGTCGAGTTGTGCTGGCACATGCGATGCAAGTATGTGCCTAACTTTTTCTTTTGCTCTATCGATTATGGAGCTGTCCGTCGAAGGCAGGATCGTGGTCTCTTTCTTTAGCCATATTTCCTCTTGGAAGTGTTCTAGAGTGTGTTTAAGCCCCAGAAAGTTTCCTCCTGGACCAACGTCTTTGATTGCATCGAATCCCAAGGTGTCCTCGTCGATTTTGAATCGGCGAAGGTAGGCCTTAGCTTGTTCCCACTCCTCGACATCCAAGATCACTTGCTCCAGTGCTGCGCTTTCCGCATTTTCGAGTGAACCAAAGTCAGCGGAAATGTCGCCCCGACCCATCTGGGTTAGGGATCCTACTGGCGTTGTATAACAAGGAAGCCTGTAGAGCCTTGCCATCTGAGTGGCTCCTGCCGCGATGAGAGGGAATTCTGGGGCCTCATAGTTGATCTCTCCCGTTTTCATATTTGCTGGTGTTGATTCTGCGCAATAGATAACTGGAGCACCTGGGTTGGCGCATTGCAGGAGAACAAGGGCTCCAA
>CAYGAE010000004.1:20383-34639 GCA_964347855.1 uncultured Candidatus Bathyarchaeia archaeon | reverse complement strand
TGTATTATATTCCTAACCGCAATTTCGACTTTCTTCATGTTGAAAGTGTAAGGAACATCTGGGACTTCAATTATCAAAGCTGGAACATGCCGTGGGGAAGCCGCATAGCGCAAGTTCTTCCTTATCTTGTTCTTTAAATCCTCTGTCAAGCTATACCCGGGAGCAAGTTTAACAAAGAGGATAAGGCGCTCATCTCCTTTCCAACTCTGTCCAATAGCCAAACTATCGGCAACTTCTTCTAATTTCTCTACCACGTTGTATATTTCAGCGGTACCTATACGCACTCCTGAAGGCTTGAGAACCGCGTCCGAACGACCGAGAAAAGTTATTCCGCCAGTGTTGCTATGAAATATGATGTAATCGCCGTGCCTCCATACATTCTTATCGGGATAAAAACTGAAGTAAGCCCCCCTGTACCTTTCATTATCCGGATCGTTCCAGAAATAGAGTGGCATTGAAGGAGAAGGCGCCTCACACACAAGTTCCCCCTGTTGATCCACTATTGCAGTCCCCTTCTCATCATAAGCCTTCACCTTCATTCCTAAAGCTGGAGCCTGTAATTCACCGGCATATACAGGCACGGTTGGACTTCCGGCGGCAAAACAGCCATTGATATCTGTACCGCCAGAAATGGAATTGAAATGCAGATCTCTCTTGATTTCTTGATAGACATACTCAAATCCCTCAGCCGAAAGAGAAGAACCCGTCTGGGATATTTCTCGCAACGATGAAAGATTGTAGTCTCCTCCAGGCTTGACTCCTTGGCTTCGGAGATAATTGATGTAAGTTGCGCTACAACCGAAGATAGTTATCTTTTCGTCCTGAATTAGCTTCCACATGGCCCCTGGATCGGGGTAGTTTGGATTGCCGTCATATAACACTATAGTGGCTCCTACGGCTAAGGAGCTTAGCAGCCAATTCCACATCATCCAACTGCAACTCGTTATATACATGATCGTATCTTTCCGTTTCAAATCTGTATGGAGCAATAGCTCCTTCAGGTGGTTGATGAGGACGCCATCTCCTTGCACCATGCACTTTGGCTTGCCAGTTGTTCCGGAGGAGAACATGATGTATACAGGATGATTGAACGGTAGTTGGTCAAATTCGATTTCGGATTGTTTTTCTGGAGCGAGAAAATCATCGTAATACACAGAGTTTCGAACACCGCTAATATCGGGTTGGGCTTCAACGTATGAGACTACAATAGCTTTTTCAAGCGAGGAGATTCCATCGACAACCTGTCCAGCTCTAGCTAAAGTATCAAAAATCTTACCTTTGTAGAAATATCCGTCGGCCGTAAACAAAACTTTGGGTTCAATCTGACCAAGACGATCCAGGGCCGCTTGTGCTCCCAGCTCAGCACCACAAGAAGCCCATGTGGCCCCGATGCTGGTGGCGGCAAGCATGGCAATGGCGGTCTCCATTAAGTTGGGCATGTAGGCGCATACTCGGTCTCTCCGACCGACTCCTATTTCGCGCAGTGATTTGGCTAGACGCGCCACGGAGTTGTATACCTCTGCATAAGTCATGCGAGTTGATCTCTGGGTTTCTCCGTTAAATATGAAAGCCACGTGGTCGTCTCTGTGTCTCAGGAGGTTCTCGGCGAAATTCAGTCTTGCGCCGGTAAACCACCTTGTCCCTGGGAATTTGCTCAAGTCATCGACTACCTTATCGTAACCACGGGAAGTCTTGATTTCACCGAATTCCCACATGGCTGCCCAAAAATCCGGGATGTTTTCAATTGACCAGTTGTACAGTTGGGCATAGGAGTTGAGTTCAAGACCATGTTTCTTATTGACAAAGTTGGTAAATCTGGTCACATTGGCTTGTTCTACACGTTCTTTGGAAGGTTGCCAGAGCAGTTTTCCCATCAACTTTCCTCTCCGTGATTCACCGTTAATCTTAGATTAGTCAGGTTATTATTTGTATGAATATCTTTAGAGTAAAAAATGTTAAGGGTCAGAAATGGACAAACAAGGTTTCAGTTAGAAAATCAGTCATACTGCATGTCTAGGCGCTAGAAATAAATCCGTGGTAATTGCAGAAGTAATTTGAAGACGGAATATGCTATGAAGAAGCCTACAATTGGAATCATTGGCATGGGTCCTGTGGGCTCCATCCTTGCAGCTCACCTAGCTAAGGGTGGAGAAGACGTAGTGGCAGAAGATATTGTGGACAGACTTCTGTCAGCGATAGCGAAGAAAGGTTTGAATATATCTGGAATCACAGAACTAACTGCAAAGATAGATAAGACTGCCAACTCTATAACGAAACTCGCAGAGTTTAATCCAGGTATTATATTTATTGCAACAAAAGCCTGCATCTTAAAGCACGTTCTCCCAGAGCTTAAGCAGATATCCACTCCTGAGATGAAGATTGTTAGTTTCCAAAATGGGCTCGACAATGAGCGCCTTATTGCTGAACGCCTGGGAATCGACGCAACGTATCGCGTGGTCATAAACTATGCAGGAAACACAATAAGTCCTGGAAACGTCAAGATGAGCTGGTCTCAGCCGCCTAGCTACGTCGGTGTCTTCCACAAGGGAATGTACACCACGGATGAAACCACCAAGTACATAGCGAATGTCATGACCGCCTCTGGATTGAAAACTGCGGAATCTCCCGAAATCAAAAGAGAGATATGGAGGAAGACTATTAAAAACTCAGCTCTTTGCTCAATATGTGCCGTGACTGGACAAACGATGAAAGAAGCCATGGAATTCAGACCCACGCGCGGTCTTGCCGTAGAAATACTTGCAGAAGGCATAAAGGTCGCAGAGGCGGATGGATACGACCTCGGCGATGACGCCCTTTCTGAATATACCCAATATCTCGAGAAGGGTGGTGCTCACAAGCCTTCTATGCTCATTGACGTAGAGAATCGCAGACCAACCGAAGTCGATTTTATGAGTGGGGCAATAGCTCGCTACGGAGAAAAGTACAAGATTCCAACACCCGTCAATTCCACTTTTTCCGGCGTATTGAAAGCGTTAGAGAATCGGTACTCGAGTTCCTAGCTCATACACCCTTGTTCTTCACGCGTTCTCCTTTTTCTCTTTCACTTTGCTTTCTGAAGAAATACCATATCAACCATGTGATGATGAATATGGGGAAGATGTCTGCCCCCGGGACCAACTCCAGCAGAGACACAATTCCAACCCAACGGAACATGACAAGGCACGCTATAATCCCAACTATGTCAAGAAAATCGCCTACCCCCTGCAAGAGCAAAATCGTAACTACGTACTCACTGATGTCTAAAACGACACAAAGCATAAGAAAGAGCAACTCATCCTCGGCGAAAACAAAGTATCTCGGGAGAATCTTGACCCCTTCTTTCCGTTGTTCCAATTCGTTTCCTCGACCCCCACTATCGATGCTCTTCTAAAGACGTCTAGAAGAAGTATAAAATACATCTACGGTATTAGTTATTCGTTGCTTCTGGCGAAAAGGAGGTGATCTGGCTTGGAAGAAGTCCCCAGATTTGGATTTGGAAGGAGAAGTTGGTTAGTAAGAGTCGCAGTGGTGGTGCTCATCGTGTTAATAATTCTAGCTGTTATTATTCCTTTGACTATTTTCAGAACGGTTGCCGTTGGTTATGGGGCAGTCCTTGTTGATCCGTTGAGTGGAACTCTTTCCGGTCCTATCATAGGTCCCGCCTGGTTCTTTAAGGCTCCTTGGGTCTCTGACATACATATCTACTATGCAATCGACAGCGTTGGCATGTGGACGGAAGGTGAAGTGCAAGGTGACTATCCGGCGATTACTCCCATCAGCAAAGACGGATTGAGGATTGAAGTAGATCTGCTCGTACGGTGGACCTTAAACTACACGAAGCTGAAGGACCTCTATCAAACGTTTCCTAGGCTCGACTGGAAGGAAAGAGCCATCTCATCAGTTATCAGAGAAATCACAAGAGACGTAATCGGTGAATACACAGCGGTTCAAATCATTGAGAACAGGTCCATCATAACTCGAGCCTTAAGTGACGAAATTACAACTTCGTTATATGCGGAAAAATCGTTGCTAAATTCACTCGAAAACATTGAGGTCGATCTACGAGATGTCGGTCCCCCTGCCGAGTTTCTGCAGGCCATTGAAAACAAACTGGCGGCGCAACAGGCAAAACTCCAGGCAGAGTTTGAAAGGGAAAGAATTCTGATCTTGGCTAATGCGTCTGCAGCTGAGAAGATTATTGCGGCTAAGGGTGAAGCTTCGTCTCGCTTAATCATCGCTAATGGAACTGCTGAATCGATTCGGATCATTGCTGATAGAGCTGGAATGAATGCGACAGAGTTAACTAACCTTTACTTGACTTTGGAGGCTTTGAAAGAAATCGCAACAACCGCCGAGACCTTTGTAGTTATCCTGGGTAAAGACGGCTTGGTATACATGATACCTACCGGCGGCGAATAACGATTCCCAACAAAATGAAAACTTAAAATAAAGGAACAACTTTCTCTTTTCTCTCCACAAGACTTTGCTTAGGAATCATCTCAAACGGATGCTTCGACGTGGAAGTATTAGAAACCTTCAGAAACTCGCTCTTGTCAAGACATGCAATAGCAAAGCGCTGGAAAAGCCAAAACAAACGAGTAGTCGGCTGGAGCTGCACTTATACCCCAGAGGAGATCATCTACGCCGCGGAATCCTTGCCAGTCATGGTTTTCGGAGACTTAGGAAGCACTACCTTGGCGGACGCCCTTTTACCTCGCAACGTCTGTTCTTATGCCCGGAGCTCCTTTAACGAAGCCCTAAAAGGTAACTATGACTATTTGGACGGCTACGTTGTGTCGAATTGTTGCGATAATTGTAACAAAATGTACGACCTGTGGAGATATCATGTTAAAGTTCCGTATTTTCACTTCGTGAACACCCCCCATGCTAACACCGAAAGGGCGCACAACTTCTTCTACGAAGAACTCCAAAGGTTCAAAGATTCGTTAGAAAACGCTTTAGGGCCCCCGATTTTGGATGAGGCTCTAAGAGACGCAATCACGGTCTATAATAGAAACAGAGTCTTGCTGAAGAAGGCGTATGACTTGAGGGAAAGAGATCCTCCGCTGATTTCTGGTGTTGAAGCCTTAGAGATGGTCCTGTCAAGTATGATAACGCCCAAAGCGGAGCATAATGACCTGCTTGATCAACTTCTCAGTGGGATTGCTGATCGTGCAAGTCTCCCAGAAAAAGGCGTGAGACTACTTGTGTCAGGAAGTGAGATGGATAACACTGAGTTGATAAAACTTGTTGAAAACCTTGGCGGAAGCGTAGTCGCTGATGATTTAAGCAGTGGGTCACGGTACTTCTGGAATCTGGCTGGTTCAGACCCTGATCCGCTACGCGCCATTTCCAAGCGCTATCTCGACATGACTCCCAGCTCCTTCATGTACCACTACGAGGAGCGATTTGATCACGTTAAGGAGATGGTGAAGAGATACAATGTTGAAGGAGCGATACTCTTCGTTTTGAAATTCTGTGATACACATCTGTTTGACGCTCCTCTCTTGATGGAAGAGCTGAAGGAGTTGGACTTGCCAGTCTTATTCCTCGAAGGCGAGCATTCCATGGGTGGAATAGCCCAATTGAAGACTAGGATTGAAGCCTTCGTAGAGATGGTCGGCGGGGTGAAATAGCGATGCCTACGTCTCCGTCTGAGAGGAGATTACAGACAATTCGGGGTTTCTACAGGAACTATGTTAAAAAATACTATGAGGACGCCCATAGGGCTAAGGCGGAAAAGAGGCCCGTAGCTTGGGTTGCTTCAACATTTCCTGTTGAAATGCTCTTAGCCATGGACGTGACTCCGATATGGCCTGAAAATTACGCTTCCCTGTGTGCGGCAAGGCAGGTGTCCGTTAGGCTCTGTGAAGCTGCCGAGAGGGAAGGTTTTTCCAGAGATTTGTGCTCTTATGCCAGATGCGTTCTCGGCTCTCTCTTTGAAGAGGTAGATCTACCAGAAGGGGGGATGCCGAAGCCAGATTTTCTAGTTGCAGCGACCTGTGCGTGCGATACCCATCTGAAATGGTTTCAGGTTGCGAGTAGACACCTAAAGAAACCTCTCTTTCTTTTGGATGTGCCTTACGGTACCACAGGGGCCGGTTCTGAAAACCTTGACGACTACTATGTAGAACATTACGTTTCTCAGCTGGAAGAACTGGGTTTCTTCTTGGAAGAACAGACTGGCAGAAAGTTGGACAGCGATAGGCTGCGGAAGACAGTAGCGCTCTCCGACCAAACGAGTGACCTCTGGATGGAGATCCAAAACTACCGGAAGACTATTCCCACGCCCATGGGCGCTAGAGATGCCTTCTCAGCCGTTTTCTTTATGCTCTGTGTTCCTGGCACTAAGATGGCGGTCGACTTTTATGAACGGTTACGAGACGAGGTTAAAGAAAAAGCGGAGAACAGATTCGGGACCATGGAAAATGAGAAGTATAGACTGATCTGGGACAACCTGCCGATGTGGTTCGACTTGAACTTTTTTGATTACATAAACAGTTTGGGCGCAGAGGTTGTGGCTGAGACTTTTTCCCATGTTTGGGCGGGAAGCCTAGATCCTTCTGAGCCTTTGGAAAGTTTGGCGAGAAAGTATCTTCCGAACTTTGCGAACTGTATAGTCGACAGGAGAATTGATCTTGTTCTCAGTCTTGCGAGGGACTTCAGCGTCGATGGAGTTATTCTTCCGACAAACTGGGGTTGTAGAATGATGTCAATAGGTATGACCGTCGTGAAGGATGTTGTCTACAAGGAGCTTGGGGTGCCGAGTTTGGTAATTGATGTTGATTCGTCTGATTGGCGAAACTATAACGAGGACCAGGTTAAGACTAAGCTTGCAGGTTTTTTGGAGATGCTGAGCAGAAGAGTGCGGTAGCAGTCTTTTGGCGAAACCATATATCTTTGTGTTTCGTGAGTTAGTGGGGAATTCGACTTACAGATAGGGAGGTGATGTGGGAAAGTGCCTTATTGTAGACAGTGCGGCGCCGAGTTATCTAAGGATGCACGATTCTGTTCTGTTTGCGGAACTGCCGTGGCGGTACTCAAGATGAAGCCCATGGAAACGCATCGAACTCTGAAAGTAACCGGCAAACCTAGGGTGGTGGTTGCGAATACTGCTCCCGGATTGGTGGAGGTCAAGGCTGGGCCTAAGGATGAAGTGATGGTCGACTTGGATCTTAGAAGACCGGAGGATTTGGACTGGAACATTTCGCAGGATGGCAACATAGTAACCATCACCTGCCGTTCCAGGGTACATCCTTTCTTCGGCTGGCCCATGTATGTCTTCTCGGGTGGTCCCAGGGCCAATATCCTTGTTTCAGCGCCGAAAGAAGCGGACCTTAACCTTGAGACCCGGATCGGGGGAATTGCAGTCTCTGGAGTCAAAGGGACTCTTGAGGCGGATTCTTCAACCGGCAGGGTGAGTATGCAAGACTGTGGAGGTACTGTTAGGGCTAGAACCAGAACTGGATCTATCAACTTGGAAAACGTGAATGGTACGGTTTCCGTCCGTGGCGCTACTGGGTCCATTGGATTCAGTGGTGTTTTGTCAAAAGGTGAGAGTTGGTTTAGGACGAGCACTGGAAGCATCGAGCTGGCGTTGCGAGGTAAACCAGATCTAACTGTAGAGGCTTCTACGAGACTGGGACGGATTAGCTGTAGTCCAGAGTTGGCCGAGGCACGTTATGAGCGCGGGCGGTATACTGGCCGTATCGGCGCTGGAACTGGAAGGCTGATTGCGGAGACGAAGACGGGGAACATAAGAATCAGGAAGATGAGTTAGGAAGGAGAAATGAAAAGTTGGTCTCTTGTGAGAAATGTGGAGCTAAACTGCCAGAGGGCGCTAGGTTCTGTCCCAGCTGTGGGACTCGTGTAGGCATGGTTGTGAAGGAAGAATTTTCTGTTTCTGCAGACGACTTGGTTAGCAAGGTTAAGGAGTTGATCCGTGAAGGAAACGTCACGAGGATTGTCATAAGGGACGAAGGTGGCAAGACTCTCTTGGATATGCCGGTCACATTCGGGGTTGTAGGGGTTGTGTTGGCGCCTTGGCTTGCCGCCTTAGGCGCAATAGCCGCTCTAGCTACAAGATGCACGATAGCGGTAGAAAGAAGAGAATAGCTATAGCCTCTCCTCATAGTACGTTCGGGAATCTTCACCCTGCTGCAAGGAAGCGCGTGCGAGATATTTGTTATAGCTGTTGTGACTAGGGTTCTATGATATGAGAGCCAGGCCAAACTCGTTGAAGGAGAATCTTACTCTGACAAGTGTTCATAGACGTTTTTAACAGCATTCGAAACCTGTTTCAAACACTCCATTGCACACTCGTATGTTGGAAAACCCTTCAGACCACATTCAGGGCCTGCGTATGGAATTCTCTCCAATCCAAAACGATCAACCATCTGAATCAAACGTTCCTCCATAAGCTTAACATCGTCGATAAAGACCGTTGGATCCACCTTTCCACTCTTGATGTGTTTCCAAATCTCTGCAATCTTCCGATTCATAGCTGATTCACTCATCTCTTGCTCAGATGTTGCAACGACTCTGTTTTTTATCAGCTTGTCAAAATCTAAAGTGCATAGACTTGCTTTCAGAAACTTGTCCGCTGACTCCAGTTGCGTGAGAGTTTTCTTCATCTCATAGATAGGATCATCCATGTGAGATTCTATAATATTTAGGGAATCTACTTCCCAAAACAGTCCGTCTGCCGTGTTGTGGAGATGCAAACAACCCTGCACGCCCTTTGAACTTACTCTATCAAAAACTGACTCCCAAGCCTCTCTCAGGTTTTGCCTCCCTTCAGAACCATAGTCAATCAGTGGATCGTCTAGCATCCCAAAAACTGGCTCATCTAGGGTAATCAGCTCTACACCTCCCTGCTTCTCTGCGAAGATGTTGTTTTCAACGATCGTGGAAAGGATGTCTCCCAGTCTTCGGAACATCTCGTTGTCTCGGTAAACGAAAAGCGAAGACAAGGTGTATGGTCCAGTGATGCAAACCTTGGCTTTGAAGGGTCTGCCAGTTTTTTCGTAGATTTGTTGAGAGTTTCTTTTTATTGCGGCGACTTCAGGTATTTGATTTCTACCTGTCTTAAGGGAGAGACGACTGGTTTCCATGTAGCCTCCTTTAGCCTTTTCTACTCCGTCAATCATCTCTAGGATCATTGTGCTCATATCCCTGAATTGGGGATAGGCCGGAATATTGATCCCGGTCTCAACCTTATCGATAAACCCTTTGACCACAGCCTTCTCAAAGTACTCAACTGAAGCTTCTTTGGGATAACCCGTGAAACGCGTAGCACTATCCAAAAATCTCTCAGCATCACCAAAGAAGGGTAGACTGCCAGAATCAGTTGACTTAATCATTTCAAAACCATCTTTTCACCCTGTCTATGTCTTCGACTCAGGTCGTCTGAAGTGTTCCCATCCCCTTGGCTCAATAGGAATCGTTTTTCCCCTCACTTCGAGAAGGAGCCTTTTCTCTTTCGTGGCTGTTCCTATTTTCATGAGGGACCCGTCGACATCTTCTACAGCGCTCTTCGCATCTTGCCAAAGCTCTGGGTTCACGGTAACCAGAAGCTCATATTCCTCTCCTCCGTACAAACTCAGCTCCATTGAGTCGAGGTCGTTAATTCTTGTGAATTCTTTTGCTTCCGAAGCTATAGGGATGTTGTCGAGAAGGAACCCTACGTTGCTCGCTTTTGAGATCTCGTGTAGACTCCACGCTAGTCCATCGCTTGAATCAATAGAGGCTGTCACAGCATGGGTTTCGGCAAGGGCTAATCCCTCCTTAAGGCGAGCGTGAGGCATAAGAACTGCGTCAGTGAGTGCTCTCTTGATGGTAGGCCTGGCTGAAAGATTTTCGAGCAGAATCTTTAATCCACAGGAGGTTTTTCCAAAGAAGCCAGTCACGGCTACGAGGTCTTCTGGCTGAGCTCCACCACGTTTCATGAGGTTCTGTTCTTCAATAACGCCGAAGGCTGTGCAGCTGATCACTAGGTCAGAGGCTTCGTTTGTGTCTCCGCCTAAGACGTAGGTGCCATACTCGCGCGCTCCGGCATTCAGTCCTTTACTTATTTCTGCGATGTCTTTTTTAGTGGAGTCTTTGGGAAGCGCGATAGATGCAAGTATAGCGGCGGGTTGGACCCCTTTTGCAGCGAGGTCGCTTATGTTCATGACCACTGCTTTGCGTGCTGCTTGCCACGAGCTCATGCCTGCTGGGACATCGGTCTCTCCGACCAGCATGTCGGTTTTTATGACGGCGAATCTTCTGTTTCCGATGTCTATGGCCGATACGTCGTCTCCGAAGGGAACTGGCATGTTGGGCATTTGGTCTAGGTGTTTGAGGATGATTTCTATTATTTTTCTTTCGCCAAGTTCTTCTGCTAGGTTCACGTGGTGAAGCCTCTTCGCAGTTAACTGTTGCATTCTATTGTCTTAAAAATGATGGCTTGATTTGAGAAGTTGAGCGAATGTGTGTGCGCGCGATCTAGGTCTTCCGTATGATGCAAATATTAAAGAACAAAAAGTGCGCGCGTACGCATACGGATGAAAGGCGTGAGTGAAAAATTGTATAAGTAACCAAGGGGGTGACCTCCTCTAGGGTGCTCGAGTGGGTAGGATTGCGTCTTACTTTGGTTTGAGAGATGCAAAACCAGAGGTTGTCAGACTCGCCACTATTTTCACCTCACTCTCACTCTTTATGCAGGTTGCATTCGCAATCTCCACTACATTCTATCTGATTTTTGTTGCAGAAGCTCTTGGGAATAATGACTTCATCGTGGGAATGACATACGTGGGAATTCTCGTCATCATTCAGATGGCAATTCAGACCATCTTCGACTATCCAACAGGAGTGATTGGAGATTGGTTGGGGCAGAGATACATTCTAGCAACAGCCTTCCTGACATATGCAATCGCGTTCTACTTGGTTTCTACAGTCACAACAGCAAGTCCGTTCCTTCTTCTTGTGGTCATTTACGCAATGATGGGATTTGCGGGTTCGCAACAAAGCGGAGCAATGGGCAGCTGGTTCGACAATAACTGGCGAGTGTCAATGCCCGAAGATGACGAGAGAAAGGAGTATGGAGTCTTCTTAGGAAAGATCGGAATGCTGTTCTGGCTGACAAATACACTGGTCCTAATACCTGGAAGCATACTTGCGACTATCTTCAGTAGAGCGTGGGTGTTTCAGGTCCAAGCAATCATGTGTGTAGTAGTCGCATTTCTCGCTTTGAGGTTGGTCCGAAATCTCCCAGATACAGATGAACTTGACCAGAAGAGCCCCACTATGGATGAATACTTCTCACTACTACGAGAAGGCGTTCAGTACCTATTTAGTGGAAGGTTTGTCACCTATTTGCTAATGGGATCAATGCTGATCAATAGCTGTCTTATTGTCTGGGCGGATTTGATCCTCTTTCCTATGTACTATAGCTATATGCTGATGGACGTAGCAGTTGCTAGCTTCAGGACAATTGTCATGATCCCACATGTGTTCTATTCTGAACGGTCAGGGGTGTGGGCGAAGAGGTTTGCACCAAAGAAATGGATCGCGAGATTTCGGTTTATTCAAACTTGTGGAGCGCTGTTCTTTTGGGTTTTCGCGATGATCATGTTTGTCTTTCCTGTTCCGCCTCCAGGTTCACCCATGATCGAGTACATCATCCCTGGTACGGACGTTCTTCTGTTTAGTGTTCCGAGTGATTCGCTTGTTCCTGTTATGTTGATGATTGTGGTGTTCTTTGTCTTAGGAATATTCTTCCAGCTTGCGAATGTTCTCACTTCACGTGTATTTGTTGATGCAATACCAAATCGTGTCCGAAATGGAGTGTACTCGTTAATCCCAACTATAATACGACTGTTAGGCATCCCACAAATTGCATTCTTCGGCTGGTTGATTTCTGTAGCTCCAATATCCCTCACTTTGATTCTAACGGGAGTGATTTCAACAATAGGTGTTCTCTTGGTCAACCAAGCATTCCAACATCCAAGACCGGAGGACAAGCGGGTTGATGAATTGCGGACATAAAACGCCAGAACTGAGCGCGCGCGGTGGGCTATCTCGACAGAGGTAGAAAGGGTGTGAAAAACATCGTTTTCCAAACATGTTGTATAAGGATGGATTACTTAAATAAGTAGAGGAAACTCTTGTTCCTAACGGTGCCTCGGTGGCTCAGCTGGTAGAGCAGTAGATTCCCATGAGAAGCTGAACCTCGTAAGCAGGGATGCCTTGAAAGCTACGGGTCGCGGGTTCGAATCCCGCCCGGGGCTCCACGATTTTCCTCAATAGATTTCTGTTTTAGACACTTCTGAAGAGTATCACACGTTGCCAAACCAGAACTCAGCTGCTAAGCACTCTCCAGCTATGCGCGCGCAACGTTGGTTTTCATTGGCAGCATAACGGATTCAACTGTTTTCTATTCTTTTATCTTCGGTGCAACAATGCCTAGAAGCCCACTCAACAGAACCATCAAACCTTCTGCGTCTGCGCCATAGAAGACCGCAACCAGTCCAAAGATCATGTTCATCACTCCTCCCACTAGGTAGCGGCCGGTCCAAATCATTGCGCTGGCAACTATTGCGACGATGCCAATAAAAGGCATCAACAAGACTTCGACTCTAAGCACATTCCTTTCGATAAGCCGTGAGACGACATCGATGATACCTTTGCCCAGGAGTACACCTCCAATAATTCCTAGAATCAAGGCAATCAACGCGAAAGCATGTTCACTTTTCATTTAAACACCTCTAACGATGGCGGATTCATGAACGTTTGTAGATCGCATACATCAGTCACCGTCCAGAGTCGAAAAGTCTTGTGAAATGGGAATACATATTTAGAATCTCCTTTCTCTTCGCAAAACATATCAGATCACGATGAAAACTAAAGACGGGTGTACCAAATCTACCGCGAGATAATTGTGGTCATATTCCTTGCAATTCTGCAAGGCATAACTGAATGGTTGCCAATTTCCAGTTCTGGGCATTTAGTCATCGCACAAGAATGGCTTGACTTGGAACTGCCATTATTCTTCAACGTAATGCTACATGTCGGAACCTTATGTGTAATTGTGGTCGTATTCAGGCAAGATATTTCGAAGATGATCATGGCTATCGTCAAATTAGATTCTAAGACAGAGGAAGGTAGAATGGCTGTATTCATAGCAATTGGAAGTGTGCCAACAGCTCTCATCGGTTTACTCTTTTACGACGTCCTCGGATCTCTCTTTTACAATGTGTTTGCTGTAGGCATCGCTCTCTTGATCACGGGCTTCTTTCTAAGCATTTCCGAACGTCGAGAAGGTACGAGAAAACTAAACTGTGTGGATTCGATATTGACAGGAATAGCTCAAGGGATTGCAATCATTCCGGGCATTTCAAGAAGTGGCCTCACAATAGCCACAGGACTATTGAGAAAGGTAGAAAAGGAGACTGCGTTCAAGTTTTCATTTTTACTCTCTGTGCCAGCAATAATAGGCGCAACGATAGTGGAGTCAAGAGAGCTAGTGATGGGCAGCGTAGACCTAGTTGCCATGTCTTTGGGCGTCGTGACAACCTTTATCGTGGGTTACGCATCTTTGAAAGCGCTAGAGAAGATAGTCATGACAGAGAAATTCCATCTTTTCGCTTACTATTGCTGGATAGTCGGAGGTCTAATCGTCTTTTCACGTTTCGTTCAATAGCTTCAGAAAAATCAGATGGCAAAATAGACGCTATTCTTCTAGTTGCGGATTCTTCCCAGTTTCCGACTGAAGCGGCTGGAGCGGAAGGAAACCAACCAGGCGAATTTTGCTTTCACACTGGTTGCAAAGGATTACCAATTCTTCCAATGTTTCATGTTTTACCTTCGTCTCAAGAATAGTGTAGACGGTTTCAGTTGTGTCATCTGGAGATATGATGACCCCGCATTTGGGACATGGAAAATCACCTTCTCCTTGGATTTCAGTCAGATCTACCCTGTAAATCGATGATTGTTTCACTTTTCCTTCTTCCCTTTGCGTGGTGATGTCCCTTTAATTGATAACAGTAAATAACGTTTATGAAGGCAAAAACTGAATTTTTTTGATGAATGCAACTTCTATCGACGAGGTCACCTTGCTGCGCGCGCGAACTGGAGACTCCTTTTCAAACACTTTCCTGGTGGTCGTAGGCATCTTTCTACGGATGGCTGAACTGTTCATGTTGTTGTCACAAGTATTCCCAAGCTCTTCGCTCGTGAGATAGAACTAGTTCGGCAAAACGAGTCAAGACTTATAAA
>CAYGAE010000004.1:0-20283 GCA_964347855.1 uncultured Candidatus Bathyarchaeia archaeon | reverse complement strand
AGCTCTTCGCTCGTGAGATAGAACTAGTTCGGCAAAACGAGTCAAGACTTATAAATACAAGACAAATGGAATACTTATCTCTTAACCTAGAGAGATAATCGATGAACGAAAAACCTGATGCAGAAGGGGACTCTGGTTTTGAGGCAGATGAAGGTGCTGGCACAACAATTCAGGTTTATGAAGAAGAGCGGAAAAGACTGAGAATCCGGATGAGCAAAATCAGGCATAAGATCGCTGTGATAAGCGGGAAAGGTGGAGTTGGTAAAAGCACTGTCACAGTGAATCTGGCGATGGCCTTTGCCATGCATGGTTACGCCAACAGCGTAGGAATTCTGGATGCCGACATAACTGGACCGTGCGTGCCCAAGATCATCGGCTTACACGGACGGAGGCTTCAGGCTGGTCCTGCCGGCGTATTTCCAGCAATGGGGCCTTTAGGAATTCGAGTAGCATCGATGGACTTCGTACTGCCAAGCGAGGAGTCACCAGTTATTTGGCGGGGGCCTTTGAAAATGAAGGCAATTACTCAGTTCCTGTCGGATATCGTTTGGGGAACCCTTGACTTCCTCTTCATAGATTTGCCACCAGGCACCGGAGATGAGGCCCTAAGTGTTATGCAACTCATCCCAGAGATGGACGGTGTTGTAATAGTCACCATTCCCTCAGAAGTTTCGCAAATTGTGGTCAAGAAGGCTGTGACCTTCTCCAGACAACTGAACATCCCTGTCATCGGTGTTTTAGAGAATATGAGTGGGTTTGTCTGTCCAAAATGTGGGACCGAGGTTGACATCTTCAAGGCTGGAGGAGGAAAGGAGATAGCGGAAAACTTGAAAGTTCCTTTCCTCGGAAAAATTCCGATCGATCCCAAAATCTGCGAGGCATCCGACAAAGGGTTGCCCTTTATAATCGAACATGCAAATTCCCCCGCAACAAAGGCATTCATGACGATCGTTAAGAAGATTGAAGGCTTCCTGAAAACCGAGAGAACGAAGTCCGTGATTGGATAAAGATCTGCATAGCGACCTTCGGGAGGCCTCGCAAATTCATCTGCGCATGTTGTGGAAATCATTTTATCTTTGGTTGGAGTTTAGAAACTAGCGCGCAGGAAGGATGACCCACATGAAGAAGATCCTCTGCATGGGAAGAGGCGGCAGTGGCAAGACGAGTTTTGTAGCTCTGATGACCAAGCACTTTATCGAGTGCGGCGATGTTCCCCTACTCCTTGTGGACGTAGACCCAGACCAAAATCTGGGCGAGATGGTTGGTGTGTATCTGGAAGAAGAAAAGAAGAAGACAGTATCTGAATTGCTTATTGAAACCTTCCTGGAACAAGGCGGCACCACCGTCGGAGTTCCTCCTTCAGAAAGAATAGAAAGCGAGATTTGGTCAAAAGGATTGTATGAAGGAAGTTCCTTCGATCTAGTAGCCGTTGGAACAAAATTTATTGAAGGCTGCTACTGTCTGCCAGACGCAGCTTTGAAAAAAGCCTTAGAGAGTTTAACAAAAACCTACAGATATGTTCTGATTGATTCTCCAGCTGGGTTAGAGCACCTAAACAGACGGATAGCCTCTGAAGTCGACGACATATTTGACATCATCGATCCATCCAAAAAGGCCTTCAACCATGTGGAGAGAGCATTCAAAGTCGCCAAAGAGGTTAAGATCCGTTTCAAAAATTTCTACATCGTCGGAGGCTACAGATTTCCAGAAGGTTTAGAAGCAGAAGTTAAGAAAAGAACCGCACTAGAATATTTGGGAAAGATTTCCTACGACAAAGACGTCGAAAATTATGTTCTCTCTGGAAAATCGTTACTTGAACTACCTCCTACATCTCCAGCGTACATTTCAGTCAAAGAACTTATGAAAAGATCGGGCTACTGCTAGGCTGAGATCCAGCAACTTATCTTATTTTTACATTGGAAAGGCGATTTTTCGCCACAGTTAGGAACATTTCCATTTTTTCATCCGCGAAAGGTTTAATCTCACTGAAAACTGGATCGATAGTGTCCTCTCCTCTGAAATTCTGTATAACATATTTCTTGCATCCTTCGATGCTGCGGCATATCTCCTCTATGTCCTCCTTTTCGTGAACCGTGGGAACCACGGTGGTTCTGAATTCATATTCTATTTCTGACCTCAGCAAGATTGCGATGGTTTCTTTCACTTTCGCAAGAAGGTTCCTCACATCGGTGCCGGTCGCCTTGGAGTATTTTTCCATAGTCAATGGTGCCTTGACGTCCAAGGCTATGTAGTCAACGAGTCTCCCTTCGATGAGTTCTTTGACCATCGTCGGGTTAGTGCCGTTCGTGTCCAATTTGACCAGAAAGCCCATTTTCTTTAGGTTCAGACATAGATGTGGCAAGTCGTTGTGGAGTGTTGGTTCTCCCCCAGTTATGCACACTCCGTCTATCCAGTTTTTCTGTTTTCTGAGATGGCCTGCCACTCGTTCAAAGGGGATTGTCTCCTCCGTTTCCGGGTGAAGGACAAGGGCTGGGTTCTGGCAGAAGGGGCAGCGAAAGTTGCAGTTTGGAAGGAAGAAGACAGAGGATACTTTGGTGTCCCAGTCTACAAGACTGACGTCAACCATCCCCTTTATTTCCATATGCCAATCGTCTCCCTAAGCTGTAAGCTCTCCAATATAGGCTCTAGTGATTAGCTGCCTCCCATCCGTTTACGTTCCTTCATAACGCAAACTCCATGTACAACATGGATGCCATTCTCGTCACAGAATCTGATCGCGGCTTCGGATTCTGACCCAGGCTGCATCCATACTCTTGTGATTCCAAGTTCTTTACACATCCTGACAATCTCTTCTGTGATTTTCGGAGGAACCACAACATCGACGACATCTGGTTTTTTCGGCAGGGTTTTAAGATCCGGGTAGCATTTGTCACCGAGGATCTCTTCAGCGTTTGGGGTTACAGGATAGACTTGGTAGCCTGCGTCTCTAAGGTCTTTGTACACTTGATGACCATACTTTTCGGGGTTTTTGCTGACTCCCACTACAGCAAAAATGTTTCTCTTGTTCAGGAATTCTTTGATTAGTTCCTCATTCATTCTGCAGCCTTCCTTTGGCTGACAGTATCTTAGAGATAATGTGTTACTTTCGGTTCCAACGTTTGTCTAGGCATGGCACCTACGATTCTATCTACGAGTTTTCCATTCTTGAACACTAGTAGTGTTGGAATGCTCATTATCTGATACTGCGTGGCGACTTGCTGATTCTCATCTACGTTCAGTTTTCCAAAGAGGATTCTTCCGGCGTAGTCTCGTGCCAATTCTTCTATAATAGGGGCAACCATACGGCATGGGCCACACCAAGCCGCCCAACAGTCAACCACTACAAGGGGGTGATTCTGAACTGTTTCTTTGAAGGTTGCATCAGTTACGGTGACGGGTTTCCCTTGCCCCTTTTCGACAGGAGACCTCGTCATTTCTTGCAGTTTCGTCCGTTTTATCCTCTCTATTTCCTCGTCTTCTTCATTCTTCATCTTGGTGTCTCCTAACGGTTTCTAAGTATTGAGGAAGTGACGAAGATATATCTTGTGTGGAGATTGGGGATAACATTTGTAGCCGCAGACGGTTTCTCTGAGAGTGTGAAGATTGCGATGAAAGTTGATGCATACGCGCATGTTTTCAGTTTGTAGATTTATGTTATTTCGGCAAAGAGGGGATGGAGACAAACTCGCATACACGCGCAGGGTCGAGCGTGCGCCTTTTCTGGAAAAACTAATCTAATCCACGTTGGCTTCTTCTATATCAGTGCCCCCAGTTGCAAGAGTTGCTTCAGCATCCAGTCGTCCACGAAGCCCTGCTCTACGACAAACTGCCAAACGGGAGAGTACAATGCAGTCTTTGCGAAAGAAGATGCCAAATCGCCCCCGACCAAGTAGGCTTTTGCAAAACCAGAACAAACATAGGCGGCAGGCTCTACACTCTTGTTTACGGGGATCTAAGCGCGTTAGAAAGCAGACCCATCGAGATCAAACCCTTCTTTCACTATTGGCCAGGCTCTACAGCCCTAACATTCTCTACATGGTCATGCAACCTCGACTGCATCTGGTGCCAAAATCACCACCTGTCTAAGACTGAGCCGAATCCAGCCAGATCCAGCTACTTCCCCTTAGAAAAGATTGTCGCCATGGCTCTACTCAGACAGGATGATGGCTTGTGCGTTAGTTTTCAGGAACCAACAATGCTGACAGACTGGACTGTCCCATTGTTTAGAATAGGTCGCGAAAAGGGACTCTACTGCTGCTACGTCTCGAACGGCTACATGACACTTGAAACCTTGGAGTTGCTTCGAGAGTCAGGCATGGACGGGCTAAAGATCGACATAAAGGGAGACGCGGAAACCTACAAAAAATACTGCGGCGGAGCAGATGTGGAGAAGATTTGGAGAAACGTCCGAGAGGCCAAGAAAATGGGGTTCCACATCGAGATCGTGAATCTAGTCGTTACCGATGTTAACGATGACGAGGAATGTCTAAGATGGATCATAGAGAGACATATCAAAGAAGCTGGACCTGAAACACCTCTACATTTCACCCGATACTGGCCGGCCTACAAATTCCGCAATCCACCAACAAGAACAGAGACGCTGGAAAAAGCCTACAAGATGGCAAGGAAATCAGGAGTTCTCTATCCATATCTGGGAAACGTTCAGGGCCACCATTGCGAGAACACCTACTGCCCCAGCTGTGGAACAAGCCTCATTCAGAGACGCGGCTACAGAATAATCCGATATCTAGTCACAGAAGACAAAAAATGTCCAAATTGTGGAATATCCATTCCTATAGCTGGCAAATACGTCAGAAAGAAGCATTTCTTCCTTTAGCACATATTTAGCTAGACTGTCCGCTTTTCCAGCAGCAGCTTCTCTATGCTTTCCAGTCTCTTCTCTATCACGTCCAGTCTGTCAAGAATTCGCTTGAGTACCGTACCGACGTCCTCAGTTGGAACGGTGGGAAGGGGCGTCGGTGACGGCCACTTCCTCTCTTCAGGTCTCTCTGGCTTTCCTGGTAGCCCTGGTGGTGGGTAAACTACTCCATGCTTCCTCTTTTCATTACGCATTTTGTGTCCCTATAAGGAACTGTGAACCCTGCTAAAAGTTGTACCGCTCCGATAGAAACAGATATAAAAGGGTGTCAAAGGTTTAATTTCAATCTCGGATGTTGAAGCAGATTTTCGGGCGAAAACCTGACCAGCCCTATGCTCTCTCAGTCTCCGTTTTCCCTTTCTTCTTCATCGATTATTCTGATCAGTGGTTTCTTCTCCAGCCCCTCAACCCTTGCTCCTGGGTACTGTTGTTCAATATTCCTGCGCAACTCTGCCACATCAACATCTCCGTAAGTCTTGACCTGAACCACCGGTTTGCCTGCTTCATCATACGTGACAGATATTGAATATCCGGATCCCCTTCCACCTCCATCTTCGCTTGACAAAAAGCCCTTCTCATCGAAGCCTAAAAGGTCAGAAAACCGTTTCTTTCTTTTTCGCTCAGGCATACGTTGGTGACCCCAATAGAAAAACGGAAAGGGAAGATTAAAATTTTTATCTGCCAGCCATCGATCAGTGATATTCTCGTGGGTTGAGGAAGAAAGGATATGGATAGAATCATCTATCATTCAATAAGTCTTGGATGCGATCTTCAAAAAGCATTCGAATTCTTCACAGTGAACCGTCATCTTGAGAAATGGTTAACACAGAAGGCTGATGTAGAACCAAAGGCTAGTGGAAAATATGAACTCTTCTGGAATCCAGAAGATAAACAAAACGACAGCACAATCGGCTGCAAGATACTGGCTATCACTCCGAGTAGGCTCCTCTGCTTCGAGTGGAAAGGGCCAAAGCAATTCAAACACTTCATGAACGATGTCAGCCCTCTCACCAACGTGGTGATCTTCTTCATCCCTCACCCAGAAGGAACCGAAGTACACTTATTACACACTGGATGGAGAGCCACGGCTGAGTGGGAAGAAGCAAGACGGTGGTTTGAGAAAGCATGGGCGACGGCTCTATCAGAACTCCAGAACTATGCTGGAGGCGTATAAGCGAAGCTGGGTTACTTCTCCACCGTTCCTATCGGCAAAATTGTTTTCCCATGGGCGTCGTTGACTGCCTCTGCCAGGGCGAGGTATACTGCGCTGAGTCCGCAAATTATCCCCTCGTAACCTGCAAGAATGCCTACATCCACGTTTCCTGTTAACTCCTTGATAGTCAACAGAAAGAACAACACTGCCAAACTTATGAAGACGAATTGTAGCATTCTGTTTGTCTTTAGCGTACCAAAGAACATGACAAACGTGAATAGGCCCCACATGAAGAAGTATGCCGCCATAGCCTCTGCCGTGGGCTCTATCCAGAGCCCCATGCTTGGGAGCAGTTTGAGCGTCACTAGTGACAGCCAGAATAGTCCGTAGGACGCGAAAGCTGTTGTACCGAAGGTGTTGCCCTTTCTGAACTCCATTATGCCGGCGAAGACTTGAGCCAAGCCCCCATAGACAATGCCCATGGCCAAGATCATGCTGTCAAGACTGAAGAAACCCGCGTTGTGCAGGTTTAGGAGGACGGTTGTCATGCCGAAGCCCATCAACCCCAACGGTGCTGGATTTGCTAGCTTTTCACTCACTTTGCTGTCTCCTCATATCCGATTGAAAGTGCAGCTACATTTTAGTTGAATATAACCTTTCTTGCACCAACTTAGAAGAGTGTTATGGACGAGTTTTTACCCTGAATTCCCATTCGCACCACAGATCTTCAGGGCGATCGTCAGGGGGACAAACCTTGCAGGTGACTTCAATGTTTGAGTTGAGTTCCTTGGCGAAGCTTTCTAAGTAGCCGAGTCTACCTTGTTTGCATGGGAACACTCCAAGCCCCTTACGAATCCTTGTTTTCTGAGTTCCACACTCGCTTACTCTAAAAACTCCTTTTGTTTGAGTGACCTCGATTTCTTTGAACTGCTGGTCTAGCGACCAGCTTGTGTTCCTTAGTAAGTGCATAAAAGAAACTACGTCGCCTTCGTCATGTTTCATCAATTTCTTGAGTTCTCTGGCTTCGATTTTTCCCATCACTTTCAGGCAGTTTGCGTCCATTTCGTTGGCTACATCAGGACCGTATTTCTCCTCTATCCCTAGAAAATATAGGCCGTCGACCCTCCATAGGTTTCTGATGTGGAGAAAAAACAAATCAAGTAGCTTCTCTCTCGGCATTTCCATCAGCATCTTCCGGTCACGTTCAGTTCCTCGACGCATCACAACCACCATGAAGCCTCTTGATATAGACTGACTTAGTTTAATAGTTATGGGACTTTGAAGAGAGCGTCATCACGGGAAATGTTTTAAGCCTTATGTGAGAAGAATGCGTGCTATCAAACGTAAGAGACCGGAAAACGTGTGGGTGATCGAATGGAAATATCCTTCAAGGAGTTTCTCCAACTGGACATGAGGGTTGGGAAAGTCCTCGACGCTGAGCATGTCGCCGGATCAAAAAACCTAATCAAAATGACCGTTGACTTTGGCTTCGAGAAGAGACAGTCTGTGGCAGGACTCTTGCAGTATTATAAGCCAGAGGATCTGGTGGGCAAGAAGTATGCGTTCCTCTTGAATCTTGAAAGGAAGAAATTCATGGGCATAGAGTCGCAGTGCATGGTCTTGGCTGCAGAAGACGAGAAAGATAACGTGATTTTGATAGCGCCTGAAAGAGACATCGATGTGGGAAGCAGAATCCGTTAAACAGCCGCGGTGACTTTTATCCCAAGCTACCAGCGATAAAAGCAGATAGCCCCACAAGCAGCCAAAACAAGTTTGAGTTTTTCACTCTTCTAGCATTCTCTCTGGAGTGATCCCGCATAAGCGAGACTGAAGATAGGACTAATCCAGCGTCTGTCAAGACGACAAGCGGAAGATACCAGTCAGAAACCGCTCCCAACAACCACGGTAGAGGACTCAAACCCACCGCTAGAAGGAGGAAAATTGAAGACACAACTGCCGCGACTTTCTCTCCGTAGAGCACTGCAATTGTTTTGACGTTTTGAGATCTGTCCCCCTGAACATCCACTATTCCCTTCGTGACCTCTCTTCCTGTGATTGAAAGAAACGCTATAGCTACTGAAAGCAGAGTAGTCAACGCGAATCCCTTGTCTACTGCAAAGCCTCCGTAGATAAGGGGAGTCACAACGACTGTGCTGACTAGAAAGTTTCCGAGAAGCCCAGTATGTTTTCCCTTGGTGTTATAAGTCACGGATACGATCCAAGCGATTGTGGCAGCCAAAAAGCATGGCACACTCGTTCCAAAAGCAGCTACAAAACCTACTACACTTAAGACGAGGGCGAGAAACAGAGCTTCTCCCGTGTGGACTAATCCACTGGGAATAGGACGAGTCGGCTCATTGATGGCGTCTATATTCCGATCATAATAATCATTTATCACCATGGAGGCCCCAGTCAATGTAAAGGATGTTATGAACCCCAAGAGAAGATTGGTTGAGACTTCGGGAGAGAAGATTGCATTCTCAACAAAGGAGGCGCCTACTATGACTGCGAAACCCATCATTGCACAGTTTGCAGGTCTAGTCAGTTGCACGAGTCCCCTCAGTTTTCCCATGGCTCAGCAACGCTGTCTAGCTATTTTGTGGTATGGCTAAAAAGATTTGGCACCGATAGAAAGAGAACCTGCCATTTCACGTTTGGATTTTCTAGTGTATCATCATTCTTTCTTCGTACTTTCTGAGGTGTTCAGCAGCCTCTCCGATATCCATGAAAAGTTTGTCGACTCTCTTAACGTCTTCAGCGGTCACCTTTTTGTGTTTCATGGCCTTCGCGTTTTGGGCGGCTAGGCTCAGTAATTGAACAGAATAGCGGAGGGAGCTTTTAGACCCGACTTTTGTAAGGCTTTCCAGGGCCGCTTTCTGCAGTTTCACGTTCTCCTCGTCGGATCGTATGCGGAGTATCTCTTTGATGCTTTCCGGGTCATACTCTTGGGTTGCGATGATTACGGAACGGTCGATGAGGTCGAGCGGAAATCCCAATGGGCTCTTGACATCAGTTCCTCTGATTCGTGCGACTCCCCTATTCGTGGCAAGTATGATTATAGGCACCAGTTCGCTTTCCATGGCTCGCCCTAAGAAGCTGAAGGCTTCTAAATCAAGGAGGTGCGAATCATCGATGAACAACACTCCAGGATGAATGAACGCTTTCCCCTCGTCAACGAGCTTCTTCACTTGTTCATCCACGGCGGTGCGTACTTCTGTGTCAACTTCTTTAGATTCAGCTCCGCTGAAAAACATGGAGAAGAATCCTCCTCCAGCTCTACTTCTCATGTTTATCTCATCCATATCTGCGGCTGTCAGCGTGTAGACGAATTCTTTCTCCTTCAAAACCTTATCGTCTGGGCGAGGGATCTTCTTCCGCGTGTCAACATCGTATTTCTTGCCCTTGGCACTTTCTAGGCTGAGGCCGAGGTTGACAACTCGTCCTGTTTCGGCGTCGATTTGGACGACGTTTCCTTCGGAGATGTTTTGCTTGATTATTTGCTGGGCTATGGTCGCTCCGGCTTCAATGGTTTTTTCCTCCTTATCCGTCTTCAGTGTAAGGCGGATGCTCTCGGGAACCTTTTGATACGGGTTGTAGGGGTGTGGAGCTGTTTGGATGTCGACCTTTGCGATTTCGCCCTCATACACTTTGCGCATTTCGTGGATTTCTACGCCGATACATTTTCTGATGGCTTCAATCAATATCTCGGTTTTCTTGCGTTCGCTACTGTATATTTCGCTTCCACTCATCTGTATGAAAGGAACGTTTGCGCCCAGCTCTCTTGAAATCGCCACGGCGATGGCGGTCTTGCCGGTTCCCGGCGGACCGGCCAAAATCATACACTTGCCACTCAGCTTGCCCTCTTTGATCATCTTCACGACCAAGCCTGCGGCTTCTCTTGCTTTTTCCTGTCCAACCATTCCGTCCTTTACCCTAACAGCATACAATTCTTCGTTAAGACCCAGACCTTTTACATGTGTGTGAGCTCCGATCCTTTCAAACCGGCTAACCTTGCCAGGAACTTCTCTTATTGTGGCCATACATAACCTCCTTTTAGGACTGAGAACGTGAGCAACGCATGTGACTCAAACGAAAATATCGTTGAGGCTCAAATTGCGAAACATATGAAACTAACAAGCTCATCTCTCCACCTTTTCGGCTCAAGTTGTCTGCGCTTAGGACATTGAAAAACTTTTTGCTGCGGACACTTTGCTTTGTTACCATCTGTCGCGAGCGCGTGCGAATTATAGCAAAACAAACTCCGTTTTGATTTGTTTCAGCGAAATCAGAGAGGTGGTTCCTTCAACACCTTCTCGGGCGAGAATGTCCTTTAATATGTCATAATATTCATCTTGGTCCTTTGTCCTAACCTTAAGAACCACATCCCATTCTCCGGCGACGAGGTCTGCACTCTCGATCTCTTCATATCTGGCGAATTCGTTTGAAATCCTATCAGGGTCAGCACCTGCTTTAGCCGTCAATTTGATGAAGAGATACACACAAAAGCCCTCATCGATTCTCTTGTAATCAAAAACGGCTTTGTAGGCTTTTACAGCGCCTTCCCTTTCTAGCTTCTTTATGTTGTAGTGAATGGTAGTGGATGGTTCATTTGTTCTTTTGGCGATTTTGGCTATCTGAGGTGTGCAGTAACCTTCCTTGAATAACTTAATCAGTTTGGGTTTTATGTTTTTCATATTATTGAACGAGATTCGATTTCTTAAAAAATTTTCGTTCTATATTTGAACCTTGTTCAGATAGGTAATTATTGACCGATGCCCCACTCTATCCGTGAAGAAGGTGATGAATGTGGAACACCCTTTGAGAAGAAGAGAAATTCGAGGAATAGGCTCTTTGAAGAGAAAGGTGCTCCGATTCGCGCGTGCATTAGGGATGGAGAGAGCTTTTGACCGACCATTCGACACTTCTAAAGAAGAGGAAACTCGCACGGATGCTCCTCTAGTTTACAGCTATTCGAAGCAGATTGACTCCGCTTTATTAGAGACCGAGCGCAAGAAAGCTGAGGCATTGATGGATTGGGAAAGACATCGCGTCACGTGCTAAAAACAAACCCCAAATCCTCTTGCGTCTTACAGAGAAACGCGCGCGCAGTGGAAAAGCGGTGGAGGTTGAGAGACCCAAGGACAGAGGTCGCAGGATAACTGCGTGTGGTTGCATCAGTCGGTTTTCTTTTCCAAGCCGCCTTCTCCTTTCTCTTTCATGAGCAATCATGCGGCTAGGTCCAATATACGATGAAGCCCCGCGTCCCAAAGAAAACAGGTCAATAAGGCCTTGACTTTCTGCGCGCGCAGCGTGTTTGCACATTTTAGGGGAATTTCGGCCTTATGGCCTTCGTTGTGCAGGCGTCCATACACTTCAGGCAGTAAATACATTCCGGATCGGTGAATTTTTCCCATGGCAGTTCTAAGATGGGGACTTTCATGGGGCAGACTTCTACACATGTGCGGCATCCAACTTTGGTGCACCTAACTGGATCTCTCTTCAAGCCGAGAAAACTGAATCGGTTGAGGAGAGCTAACAGTGCTCCGTGGGGGCAGAGGTATCTGCACCAGCCCCTTGGAACGTAAGCGGCCAGAACTAAGACCAGCGTCATTATGACGAGGCGAATCCAGAAGATTGGGTGCGCTGTGACGAGAGCGTTTGCAAAGGCGTCAAGACCTAAGTAGGTAGCATCGAACACCATCTTGGGCATGATCGCGAAGAGTGTGTCTGCCGGGCTTATCGCCGTGAAAGGTGCTGGCGCGAAGAGACCTAAGGCCTGTTTATAACTTTCGCCTATACCAGCGGCGAGTGACGCGGCTAGGGTTGCGCTGATGAATAATGTTACGCCTAGGATTATGTATTTGACTCTGAGCATTTGTTGGTGGGTTCTGGGGGAGACTTCTGTGTGTTTTCTCTTGATGTATTCGAGGAGTTCTTGGATGAAGCCGAAGGGGCAGGCCCAGCCGCATAGTGCTCTGCCTAAGATGATACCTATTAGGAGGAATGATGCTATGGGGATCCATGGGAAGATGAGCTGGAAGAGCATGTTTTGCAGAGCTGCAAAAGCGTCGCCTATGGTCTTTTGGGGGGTTCCCACACTGTGGTAAACGGGGAGGAGGATTGCCCATGGTCCCACACCAAGGATTATGGCGTTAAAGAGTATGAAACAAAGGAAGAGGCTGATTCTTCGCGCAGTTTGCATTCTCCATACGGTATCTTTGATACGTGACAACGTTGTTTCGGCTTCTGTCAATGTTTTTGCAGTCCTTTAGTGTTTAGTGCTCAGAGATGGATAGTTTGGATTCTATTGTGTGAGGTGTCTGATCTAATATTTGTTATGTTTTCTGTCATGAACTCAAGTCTGCAAAACCCTATTTCTTTAAAAGTTGGCGAATACTTTTGCAGACTGCGATGAGCCCTCTAACTAGAGTGTGACCGATCCAAAGACGGGTCAAAGACTCTGAGGGTCACAACAATCACTAACAGTATTCGCCAAACGATATCTGAAAAAAAGGATCTGCATATAACTTTTCTGAACCGTCGATTATTATTTCTAGTTTTAGAGGGCCTTTTATCCTACGATCTTAACGTCCTCAACCATTAGGTGAGGTCCCGAAACCTGTTCATTCCACTCGATGGCTTCGTTCTTCACCTTCTTGCCTACCAATGTTATCTTCTTGAGCAATTCTGGAGTGCTAGATGACATGACGAATTTCTTGATGCCTCCAACCTTTCCGCCATTCTTGATGAGGAAGCTGATGTAGGGAGCGACGTTGAAGACGCCGTTTGCTACGTTTCCTGAGTGGGCGCCTATGGGATAGGTAAGATAGATACCGTACTTTACGTCTTCAATCATCTCATCCACGGTGGCTGTTCCCGGTTGCAAGGTTAAGCGATTGGTAGAGCAGGTCGGCGGATAGGCGTAGTTTCGACGAGAGTAAACGCTGAAACGCCCGGAGTTACCGGTACTCTCAGTCTTTCCCTCTTTCGCAGTTGTTGAGTCGTACAGAAATGACTTCAGCACTCCCTTCTCAATCACCGTCGTATCTTTTCTCGGGTGTCCCTCGTCGTCAAAGCCGCTGGGGTAGTACGCTTCGGGGCTCAAACCCATGTCGACGAGGTTAACTTGTTCAGAAGCGATCTCGTGTCCGATTTTATCGACGAAGGGACTTGACTTCTTGAGAACGTTGTGAGCTAAAAATTCCGGTGCGAGAACCCAACCAAAGATCTCACGAATTGCCAAGGGGTGAAGCAGCACCGTCATGTTTTTTGACTGCACTTTCTTCGTATCCAACTGTAAGAGGGCGTCTTCCGTGATTCGCTTTCCGATTTCGGCGGTGTCCATCGGAGCGTCTGCCGTTGGCGAATACAAAGTTTCAAGGGCTGAAGTCAAATTGTCTCCCTTTTTGGCGTGACAATCGCCACTAAAAGTGAGTTTGGTAGACTTTGAGGCACCTTCGACCCCGTGTGTGTTAAGCACTGCGATTTCTCGGACGATTGACCTCATTACGCCTACAACGCTATGTATCTTCTTCGCGTCAATGGCATCTCGGAACTGAAGAAGCTTGTCAGTTAGATAGTCAACGCCAATGTCTTCAATTTTCTTGTCACAGATACCTTGAACAGTAGGAGCTTTCTTGACAGGCGGTAGCGTTGCATACTCGTTTGGAGGTGCCGCTCTAGCATTGTCAACTGCTGCTTGCATCGCCTTTGGACCCAAGGCAGCGTTACTGAAGGTTGAGAATCCTACGCCTTTTCCCACGATAGCTCGGACGGCACCACCCCACTCTTCGGTGCTCTCACCCATCTTTAGCTGCCATCGTTCCAATCTCATGGTAGTCGTAATTGTGGATTCCAAGTATACTTCTGCTGCTGTCAGATCCTTGAACTTTTTTTGCTCCCTAAGAATATTCTCTCCTATTTTCAACAAGGTTGACATGGATTCTATCCTCCAACTGTTATTGATGAAACCCGAATTGGCGGTCCATTTGACCCGCAACGTACTGACTGTTCGGGGTCACCTTTCCCGCAACCACCAATGTCAAAGGATATTTGCTTCCCAATTGCGTCAATCTTCTTAAGCGTGTCTAGGGTTCTGCCAGCGATTGCTGTTCCTCTTCTGAGTTCACCCTTCTCGCCCTTCTTGATTAAATAGACCATCTGTACGCCAACGTGGAATGTGCCTTGACCTGACGTTTGACCGCCTCGAGCGTCAACCAGATACACTCCATCCTTCACATCCTCGAAGAGTTCTTCCTCCGAAAAGGTTGATGGTTGAATGTATGTGTTTGACATCCTTACTAAGGGCAATCTCTTGTAATTCTCAACCCTAGCATTCCCAGTGACCTTCTGTCCGAGTTTACTCGCCGTCTCACGACTGTGCAAGTAGGATACAAACCTGCCCTTATCAACGAGTTTTGTGGGCAACGCTTTGACCCCTTCATCATCGAACGGATAGCTTCCATAGGCAGGAATACCGGCCGTTTCTTTCATCGTGGGGTCATCAATGATTGTCACTGCATTTGACGCGACCTGTTCACCGATTTTTCCTTCGAGAATCGAGTCGCCTCTTATGATGTGGTCACCCTCGCATAAATGCCCGAAGGCTTCATGTGCCATGGTGTAGCCCAGATCATAGTTGAGTACAGCGGGAAAGTCTCCTGAAGGCGCGGCCTTGGCTTTGAGAAGTTTTGACACGTTTCGTGCCTCTCTATCAGCGAACTCGAGGAACTTGTCGAAAGGTACTGCTTCCAATCCTGCCAATCCTCCCAATGCTTTGCTCCTCGTGACGATTAAATCGCCAGACTTGCCCACGAGGCTGATAGCGGCGGCGGTGGTCGGCTTGGAATGCTTTATGAAAGTCCCCTCGGAGTTGGCGAACCAACGGCTCATATCCTCCTCGAAATAGACATTGTCAACCATTGTGATGTCCTCACTCAAATCTCTTGGACGCTTGTTCACCTCAAGAGCAAACTTCAGTTTGTCTTCGATGCCGACTGTGTCGTGAGGTTTTTTCTGCTCCCACTTCACATCACTCTTGAATTTCCGTTCTTCTTCAATCTTTATCCGTTCAGTTCGGTGGGCGGCGCTTTGCCTCGCCAACTTGACGGCCTTTTTAACCGATGATGCAAGTTTTTCGAGGTCACTGGACATCGTGAAACCCCAGGCGCCATTTACCAGAACTCTTAAGCCGGCGCCCTGTTCAAAGAGGGTGCGAAATGAAGTAACTTCCTTGTTCCTAACTTGAATTCTTGTTGATTGGATTTCGTCATAACGTATATCGGCGTAGGACGCCCCAAGTTTTGTAGCAGTCTCAATAATATTCTCGATCGAGTCTTCCATTCTAATTTCCTCATAAACAACATTTCGTTATAGTGTCGTAGTCTATAAACCGATTTTCCTTATTATAATTGCGTGTGCTTCTAACACCATGTGGCTCAGACGCGTTTTCTTGGATATTTCTTACATGAAGTCGGCTAGGTTTCTCTGTTCAATCCTTTTAAGTGGATCCTTTCTTTCTACATCCTCTTCAAGCAAGACAAGTTGACCGTAAACTCCGTCATATCCAGGAATCACCTTGACCTTTCCTTCCCTAACCCGAACTATAGCCTCCGCCAGTGGCGGGTCAACTATCTTAGACATCTCTTCCTGAGACGCATCGATGAGCACCGTGTACTCGTTTTCGAACTTTTCCACCAGTGCATTGTAGATGTCCCAAACCTTTCTTGCCCCTTGGTAACTGACCTGCAAGAGCGTTGCGATGATTTCATGCAGAGGCAAAAGGTGCAAGTAGCCTATAGCCCCCTCTGGCTTGATGCCTAGAGGTCTATCTGCAAGCTCTTCTACACGCTGCTCTACTCCTTTAGTCAGTTTTCTGCGACAGACTGGGCACCGATTTCCATATTTCGCAGCCTCTTGCGGGGATAGAGAGATGTTGCAGTTTCTGTGCCCTGTCCAGTGATACTTCCCATACGCTGGATTAGTCTCTATGGTGAATCTGAATCTGTCTCGATCTTTTTTGCGAATAGCGTCAACTATCTCCTGATATGTCAGGCGTTTCAGCTCAAACACGTTGGCTTCCCTGCCGATTCTCCAAGGCCAGGCGCTGTGGCAGTCGCTGTGCGACACTAGGGCATACTTGTCAAGGGCGCTTAACCGCCAGTTCATGGGTGGGTCTGACGAAAGGCCCGTTTCAATAGCGGGAATGTGCTGCGTCATGTCTTGATAGCAGTCTTCTATTCGGTTGAATCCGCTGAAGGCGCCGAAGAGGCTGAACCATGGGGTCCAGGCGTGTGAGGGGATGACAACGTTTTCATGCGAAACCTGCATAACTTCCTCCACCAACTGGGGGGCAGTCATCTCGAACGTTGGTCTGCCATCTATGCTCAGATCGCCGTGGCGTGCCAATCTCTCGTTGACCTGGACTGCTGTTTCGAGGTTGGGGGTTAAGATGACGTGGTGGATCTTCTTGACGCTGCCTTCGAAGGTGAAGATTGTGCTAACCTCGCCTGTGATCATGTAGTGAACAGGAGAATCTGGGTGTTTGATAGCGCTGTACAGGTCTGCCCCCGCAGTTTCGACCAATTCTGCGCGTAGTTCTTCAAGCCAGCGAGGGTGTGTGAAGTCTCCTGTACCCACGAGATTCAGGCCTTTTATTCTGGCGAATCGGGTGATCTCGCCTATGTTCATTCTCTCGCTGGTGGCACGGCTAAACCTGCTATGAATGTGTAGGTCTGCGATCACCCTCATTGCCTTTTCTCAACTCCCTCGCCCACGTATTTCTCAAACACCCGCTCCCAATCGATTTTTAGAATGGCCACTATGATGACGATGAGGAGTATAACGGTGACAATGGCACCTATCAATCCCCCCTCACCGAGGAGGTCGCGGATAAACTCTATTGACAGGTGGCCGCTGTATGCCAGGATGAAGCTCATAAGTAGCTTACCCAACAAGCTCGGAACAAAGGCTTTGATCAACCTGTACCGCATGATTCCTAACGGAATGAAGAGAAGATCATCGGGCAAAGGAGTCAGGGCAAAGAGGAAGATTGCAAAGAAGCCGTAACGATCGAAAACTTTTACCATGTAATCCATCTTTCTCTGCCTTTCTTCACTTATCACCGCCCGTCCATAATACCCCAATGCGTATCCTGAAAACTCGCCAACAGCAGAACCCAACCCACTGGCAATTGCAATGAGGATGGGGTCTAGAACGGCACCCATAAGATATATGAGAAGTGTGTAGGGGATTGGAATGATTATTGACAACGAGCCGACGAGACTGATCAGAAAGACTCCGACATAGCCGTATTCCAAGGCAAAGTTGCGCATCCAGTCCCAGAGTTGCTGTGCCACAATGACAAGACTGTACATAAGGAATTCCAGTTGTCTCTTTACGTGTGGGTGATAAGACTTTTGGTTACTGATTAGGCCGTGGTAGCTCTTCCAATTTCTCCTAGTCTGGTTAATCTGTTCTGAAACATTTCAGGTTCACTCGAAAATCTTAAGATTCTCCGCTTATACTCATATTGTTCGAAGTGAAGAGTGAAACTGATGCCCTTAGAGGAGTACTTGTTCCCAAAAGAGGCGATCAAATACACGAGCACCGAAGGCGTCCATTTAGAGGAAGGCGACCCGACGAAATATGAGTTCTACATAACGAATATGCGACTCATTCTCTATGGGCGTAGAGGTTTACTTCTTAAGAGAGAACACATGATCTCGGAAAGATTGCCCGACATTGAACACATAAGTTACCGAGAAAGCGGGTTCATTAAGAGAGGCCAAGTGCTAATTGAAACTACAGGTAAGAAACTAAACATTAGTGGCAAGCCACACAATCTGAAGGCGATCTATAAAGAATTGCAGAAATATATTAAGCCCGCCGAAGAGGAAATAGAGAAATTAGTCCCGGTGAAAGAGACGAAGGAGATAATCACGAAAGAAGTTGTCATGCTCCCGTGCGAATTCTGTGGGACATTAATGCTCCAAACGGCGACTTTCTGCCCCAATTGCGGCGCGAGGAAAAAGTAAATCGCATAGTTGTTTTGCGGTTAGCCCTCTTTGCGCGCGCGCAAGCGAATTCTGAATGTTGGAAAAAGAACCATTACTTCTTTACCCGAAAAAGCCTCGTCGGCGTAGCAATAACATCCACTGGAATATCCCACTCATCATGAGGAACACTCTCGACAATCTGTACGTCATGTACAGTTGTAACAACGAGAGTTTCAGGGCAAAGACAGCCTGCTTCCTTGAAAATGGCATACTCTTGATCAGAGTAGCCAGTTCCTTTACCCAGTCTCCATCCTTGCGGAGATACCGCCACTGACCCAGCCACGAAAAGATCGATTCTCACTTGCGATGGTTCAATGAAACGCCCATGTTTGAAAGCTCCTCGAATTGTTGAAGCTTCAGAAAGGCGATTTTGAGGAATGATGCTAGGGTCCAACAGAAGGAACCCCTCTCTTATCTTCGGTGTCGCCACCACTACGGTTTTACCATCTCGTAGGGCCATTTTCCGAACTGGTCTCTGGGCTGAGTCGGGATTACAGAAGATAGTCTCCGCCGCCTTGTACACAGCTAGGGTCCTCAGGTTTTGGGCGGCCTTCTCAGCTCCAACGAAGTTGGGTATCCGACGAAAAACAGGTTTTGGAAAGGTGGCAATTCCTTTCTCGTCCATTAGACTCCAGATTCTCCCTCGGATCTCTTCCTTGGTCAAACTTCATGCCGCATCCTCAAACTAAATACGCGCGCACAGACTAAATAGGTCATACAAGTGAAGACCTAAATGAAAATAATTTAAGTATGCTGTTAAGCACTGTTGTGGCTGTGATATGCCATGTCCTCTGTGGAAAGAGAAAAGTGGAGTAACCAGTTTGGCGAGTGGTTTCGCGACGTACTGATAAACGCCTCCATCATGGACTACCGCTATCCCATCAAAGGTTGCGGCGTTTGGCTTCCCTACGGGTTCAAGATCAGAAGGAAGGTTCTTCAAGTTCTGCGGGACTTGTTGGATTCGACCGGGCACGAAGAGGCGTTGTTTCCACTTTTAATTCCCGAGACCTCTCTGGCTAAGGAGGCCACTCACGTGAGAAGCTTTGAGGGCGAGTGCTTCTGGGTTACTCGAGGCGGATTAGAACCCCTGGAAGTTAAATATGCTCTACGACCGACGAGCGAGACAGCCATTGCTCCAATGCTGAAACTCTGGATCCGATCACACGCAGACATGCCCCTCAAACTGTACCAAATTGTGAACATTTTCCGATACGAAACAAGGGCTACAAGACCCATTCTACGGATGCGAGAAGTCAGCACCTTCAAGGAGGCACATACAGCCCATGCCACTTTAGATGAAGCTGAAGCCCAGGTGAGAGCGGGGGTGGACATCTACAAAAACTTCTTCGATGAAATGGGGGTTCCGTACCTCATTTCGCGGAGGCCCGAGTGGGATAAATTCGCAGGCGCCGTCTATACCATTGCTTTCGAAATGATATGTCCGGATGGTAGAACCCTTCAAATCGGCTCTGTGCACAATCTGGGTCAAAACTTCTCCAAACCCTTCGACATCTCGTACGAGACCGAGGACGGGAAACAGGAGCATGTTTGGCAAACCTGCTACGGAATCTCTGGGAGAGGAATCGCTTCAGCCTTCATCGCCCACGGAGACGACCATGGAGTGGTGCTACCGCCAAAGATTGTTCCAATCCAGGTGGTAGTTGTCCCCGTTCTCTACCGAGGGATGGAAGACCAGATCAACGCCGCCTGTAGAGACGTCGTGGCAAGACTGAAAAAGGCAGACATCAGTGTGGAACTAGACGTACGAACGGATATGACTCCAGGCTCAAAATTTTACCACTGGGAGTTACGAGGGGTACCAATACGCATTGAGATAGGTCCCAGAGACATCAAGAACAACGAAGCTACAATCGTTAGACGGGATACCCTGGCAAGAGAGACGTACAAAACCGATGAGATCGTAAACGTGGTTCACGCGCTGCTGGATAAAATAATGAAAAATATAAAGGAGCGGGCTTGGCAGTGGATGAAGAAACATGTCTTTCAGGTTGACGATCTCTCCGAGGCGAAGCGGCTGCTAGGAGATAAGGCTGGCGTCGTTGAGGTCTTGTGGTGTGGTAGTGACGATTGTGGGAAGGAGCTGGAGGACAAGGTCAACGCACGCGTTCTCGGCGTTCCAGAAGATGTCGAAGAAAAGATTGACGGCACATGCGTACTCTGCGGACGAAAAGCAG
>CAYGAE010000003.1:0-39147 GCA_964347855.1 uncultured Candidatus Bathyarchaeia archaeon | reverse complement strand
ATGATGCGAGAACTGGTGAACAACGGTCCTGAGAAGTATCCTGGCTCCCTTTATGTTGTAAGACCGGATGGTAAGCGTATAAGACTGGAATTCGTCGTTGACCGAGAAAAGGTCGCAGAAGCCCTAGAGCCGGGCTTCATCTTGGAACGTCACATCAAAGACGGAGACAGCGCCATTTTCAATAGGCAGCCATCTCTTCACCGGATGTCTATCATGGCACACTACGTTCGAGTTTTACCACACAAAACCTTTCGACTGCATCTTTGCGTTTGCCCCCCCTACAACGCTGACTTTGATGGAGATGAAATGAACCTCCACATACCGCAAAGCGAAGAAGCGCAGACCGAAGCACGCATCCTTATGCAGGTTCAGGACCAGATTCTTTCACCAAGATTTGGAGGGCCTATCATAGGGGCAATTCGCGACTTCATAACAGCTGCTTACCTTTTCACTCGTAAATCAACCCGTCTTAAGAAAGAAGAAGTTTGCAGACTCCTAGTGGCCGCTGCCTATGAAGGACCTCTACCTGAACCCGAAAGAAAAAAGCCCGAACCGCTCTGGACTGGCAAGCAAATATTTAGTCTCATGTTCCCAGCGGACTTGAACTATGCCTTAAAATCGAGCATCTGTATCAACTGCCCCACTTGCAAACGTGGAGAATGTCCACACGACGCCTACGTGGTGGTCAAAGACGGCGTCTTGAAGTCAGGCGTCATTGACAGACGTTCAATCGGTGCAGAGCAGTCGGAAAGCCTTCTTCATAGAATAATAAAGGATTACGGTGCTCACGCAGGACGCAGGTTTCTAAATAGCGTCTGCCAACTTCTAAAACTTTTCATGACCATGCGCGGCTTCACCTTCTCTTTTGACGAACTTGAACTATCTCAATCTGCTCAAGGGAAGATTGACAAAAATGTGCAGAGGTTTGAAGGTCGAATAGACGAACTTATAGAGTCCTATAAAAGCGGCAAACTGGAAAGGCTTCCAGGGCAGACCCTTGACGAATCGTTTGAGATTTACGTTATGAACGAGCTGGCTCAGGCAAGAGATAAAGCAGGAAGCATTGCCGATGAAGACTTCAGCATAGATAATTCAGGCATGATCATGACAAGGACAGGCGCTAGGGGGTCCAGTCTTAACATAGGTCAAATGGCGGCATGTGTAGGTCAGCAGTCTGTGCGTGGCAAAAGGATAGTGCGTGGGTACGTAGATCGAGCCTTACCTCACTTCAAAAGGGGCGATCCCTCTCCCAAGGCTAGAGGCTTTGTATATTCTTCCTATCGAGAAGGGCTAGACCCCATTGAGTTCTTCTTCCATGCCATGGGCGGACGGGAAGGACTTGTAGATACTGCTGTCCGAACGCAGCAAAGTGGATACATGCAGAGGCGACTCATAAACGCCCTAGAACATCTACGAATCGAATACGACGGAACCGTTCGAAACTCGGTTGGAGACATCATTCAGTTCAGGTACGGAGAAGACGGCGTTGACCCCGCCAAGAGCGATCATGGAAAAGCCGTAAACGTGAGCAGGATAATCGAACAAATTCAGATCATGTTGAAGAAGGGTAAATCTGCATCGAACCCGTATGTCAAGGAACGCCTAAAGGAGGTCGAAGCTGAGCTAACCCCACTTCTGGAGAAAGAACTTAGAAAAGAGTTGCACAAAGCCAAGCTCAGCCGTCAAGGCGTAGACCAAGCAATCGATCTGACTGTGGAAAATTATAGAAGAGCGCTCGTTGAACCTGGCGAGGCTGTTGGAATAGTGGCCGCCCAGTCGATGGGTGAACCAGGTACTCAGATGACTCTTCGGACGTTTCACTATGCTGGAGTTAGAGAACAAAACGTAACCTTAGGCTTGCCACGCCTTATTGAAATAGTGGACGCCCGAAGAGTTCCTTCCACTCCTATCATGACCATTTACCTTGACAAGGAGCATCGGAAGAGCAAGGAGAAGGCCACTGAGATTGCGCGTAACATTATCTGTACAACCCTAGAGGATATTGCGGAGGTTATGCCATACATAGACCAAGAACAAGAGGCAGTCATCGTAGAACTTAACCCCCCAGTATTGGAAGAACGGGGCGTTGAGTTGGACGAGTTGCCGAACCTGTTACGTGTATCAAATTGTACTCTGAAGCTTAAAGGAAAGCAGTTAGTCATGAAACCAAAGAAATCCACAAATCTCAAGAAGTTTCTTGAGAGGGTTTCTTCACAGCATGTCAAAGGTGCACAAGGCATCAGCAGAGTTCTCGTCACCGAAGAGGAAGGAGAATGGGTCATACGAACCGATGGCTCTAACTTGCCAAGGGTCTTAGAAGTTTCTGGTATTGACCCCACGCGAACTATCACCAACCATGTCCACGAGATCGCTTCCACACTCGGCGTAGAGGCGGCAAGAAACTCTATAATCGATGAGGCTTTGGGTGTTCTTGAGGAACAAGGCCTTGATGTGGACGTACGACACGTGATGCTAGTGGCGGACATCATGACCGCCACCGGTGATGTGCGGCAGATCGGGAGACACGGGATTAGTGGAGAAAAAGCCAGTGTTCTTGCCAGAGCAGCCTTTGAAATCACCATTCCCAACATAGTCGACGCAGCTATCAAAGGAGAAACTGATCCGTTGAAAGGGGTTACTGAAAATGTTATAGTGGGTCAGTCTATCCCCATCGGCACAGGCTTGGTCGACCTTTACATGTCAACGGCGGATCGAGAGGAGAAGAAGTGATTGACGTAAACAAGGCTATTGCCACAACGGTGAAGACTGGGAAGATTCTATTTGGAGCTAAGAACGCCATAAATATTGCGAAGACTGGAAAGGCCAAGCTAATAATTGTTGCTTCAAACTGTCCACCACGTAGTCGTCGGGACATTGAACATTATTGTAAGCTTTCCAACGTTCCGGCGGTCATTTACAAAGGCTCCAGCACGGACTTGGGTGCAGTGTGCGGAAAACCTTTCATGATCTCAGCGCTAACAATAAGAGAACCTGGAGACTCAGACATATTGAAGCTAAGGGAGGCGCCGAATGTCTAGCGGAATCAAGTTGACAAGTCATGAGATGCGGTTCATAGCCTTATTTGAAAGCATAACCGGCGCAGCTGTAAGGGACTGCATAGTCGACGACGATCTGAACCGAATAATCTTTGTTGTAAAGGAAGGAGAGGTAGGAATGGCCATAGGAAGACGAGGCAAAAACATCCGTCTCCTAGAGAGAATGACTGGCAAAAAGCATGAAGTCATCGAACACGCAGAAAATCCAGCTCAATTCATCAAGAATGCTCTAAAACCGGCTCGGGTGAAGGAGATACGCATAACTGAACGCCCAGACGGGAAAACCATTGCTGTGGTTTCTGTAAACCCGAGGGATAAAGGGATCGCCATCGGCAAGAATGGGAGAAACGCTGAACGAATCCGATTTTTGGCGAAACGATATTTCGAAATACAAAATGTAAGTATCATGTGATTTAGTGTTGTATAAGGGCCTTCGGGGTTTTAAGAGCCCTTGTTGTATCCTTTTTTCTTGAGAGCATCTTTTCGAGTGTCGGTCCCAGTTTCGTGTTTTCTGCTTTGATCTTTTCTTTTCCAAGGGTCTCCATTTGTTCAGTCATTTCCCTGATCAATTCGGCGAATTTTACTCCTTCCGCCGCCGATATATATTCTATTCTAAACCTTTCGGAGCTTAGCCCCAGTTTTTCCAACATCTTTGCTAGCGCTTCCATCCTCGCTTTCATTCTCACGTTGCCGGAGATGTAGTGGCAGTCGTAGGGCAGGTGGCAAGCAGCCACTAGAACCATGCCAGCTCCCCGTCTAAAACCTTCCATAACGAAATCTCGATCCACACGTCCTGAGCACATCACTCGTATTGCCCGTATTGTTGGTGGATACTCAAAACGACTCGTACCTGCAAGGTCGGCGCCAGCATAACTACACCAGTTGCATAGGAAAGCGAGGATCTTGTCCTCAGGATTTTCTTCTAAAGCGGATTGAATCTGCGCCGTAATTTGGGCGTCCGTGAAGTGCATCTGAGTGATGGCGTCGGCGGGGCATTCGGCGACACAAGTTCCGCAACCATGGCACATAGCGGTTGTGACATGAGCTGGATGTCCTTCAGGGGCTTCTATGGCTCCGTATGGGCACCTCTGCGCGCAAATGCCGCATTTGGCGTTTATATTTCGGCATCTATCTGGGTTCACTACTGCGATGATGGGTTCGATCTTCCAAGTTGGTTGAGAGAGGATGGTTGCTGCTCTGGCGGCGGCTCCGCTTCCTTGGGAGACGCTGTACGGGATGTCTTTGGGTCCTTGGCAGGCTCCTGCCAGGAAGATTCCGTCTACTGGGGTGTCGACGGGTTTGAGCTTTGGGTGGCTCTCCATAAAGAAGCCGTCTGACCCTCGCGTGATATTTAGGACTCTCGCCATGTCACCTGAGTCTTTGTTTGGAATGGCTGCTGTGCTTAGGACCACGAGGTCTGCTTCTAGTTCGATTGGTTCCCCAAGGGCCATGTCTTCTGCGCGTATGATTAGATTCTTTGTCGTCTGGTTTTCTAGAATCTTGGATGCCTTTCCCCGGATGAAGTTGATTCCTAGCTCGCGGGCTCTTCTGTAGAATTCTTCGTAGCCTTTGAAGTGGGTTCTCATGTCGATGTAGAGAATGTAGACTTCGACGTCTTCACGGTATTTCTCCTTGAGTAATATCGCGTTCTTCAGTGAGTACATGCAGCAGAAGCCTGAACAGTACTCGTATTTGTTGACGTCTCTGGAGCCTACGCACTGGATGAAGACTACGGTGTGTGGCTTCTTCCCGTCAGAGGCACGCACAACCTTTCCACCGGTTGGACCGGCCGCTAAGATTAGCCTTTCGAATTCTAGCGCTGTGATGACGTTGTCGTATCTGCCGTAGCCGTATCGGCTGTCGTCGTAGGGTGTATAGATGTCAAATCCGGTTGACACTATGATAGTGCCAACTTCAAGTTCGATTTCGTCTGGCTTTTGGTCGAAGTTGATGGCTTGGCGGGCGCCACAAGCGTCTACGCACTTGTAGCATTCTATACAATAGTCCATATTGATTGTGTAGACAAGGGGAACTGCTTGATCGAAGGGGATCGAGATTGCCTTCCTCACGCCCATGTTTATGTCCCATTCGTTGGGGAACTCTATGGGGCAGACGTCGCGGCATTCGCCACAGCCGGTGCAGTTGTCGGCTATGACGTATCTAGGGTTTTTTCGTATCTTGACTTTGAAGTTGCCCACGAAACCGTTTACGCTTAAGATGTCGGCGTATGATATTATTTCGATGTTGGGGTGGCGGGAGACGTCTACCATTTTTGGTCCTTCGATACATATGGAACAGTCTAGCGTGGGAAAGGTCTTGTCCAGCTGTGCCATGTGACCGCCAATGCTTTCCCCCTTCTCAACAAGATACACCTTGAAACCCATGCCAGCGAGGTCCAGGGCAGCACTTATTCCAGCGATTCCGCCGCCTAGGATTAGAGCCTTATTCGTCACCGGAACTTCGAGGGTTTCGAGACTTTGGAGCAGTCTTGCCTTGGCGACAGCCATCTTTACGATGTCCTTCGCCTTTTCTGTTGCACCCTCCGGCATGCTTGGGTGACACCATGACGAGAACTCCCTTATGTTGGCCATCTCATAGTAAAACGGGTTTAATCCCGCTTCGGAGACGGTTCTGCGAAAGGTGGGTTCATGCAACCGTGGTGAACAGGCTGCGACAACCACGCGGTTCAGATTGTGCTCCTTTACCGCCTTCCTGATTTCTTCTTGTCCAGGATCGGCGCACGTGTAGCGGTTCTGTTTAGTGTAAACCACGTTGGGCAACGTTTTGGCGTATTTTTCAAGGTCATCTATGTCGATCACGCCTGCGATGTTGAGACCGCAATGGCAAATGAAAACTCCTATGCGTGGGTCTTCAGGCATCCCCTTCACCTCCTGCCTTTGGCAGCAGCCTCTTTGCCACAGATTCCCGAAGCCTTTGTGAACTCTTTGTTCGTAATTCTTTTGTCATCTCCTTGGGTGAGGTTAGTTTTTCGAGAGCTTTGTTCCAGGCTCCTGAGCGGAGGGGAGTGTGGCGTATGTGAGTTCTGTGAAGCTTCAAGGCACCTTCCTCGGGGCAAACGATTTTGCATACCCCGCAATAGACGCAATGTAACTCGTTAACGTGGACCTTTCCGTCTTCTGAGAGGTATAGGGCGCCGGTTATGGGGCAGACGTCAAGGCAATCCTGACAGTCCTCGGGACATTTTTCAGGGTTTATCGTTATTGTGCCGTTGAATATCTTTTGCACTCGGATGGCTCCTTCTGGGAACTTCAGTTCGCATACGCGACAGCACGGGCACGAATCCTTCTCTATATCGAGAGAAACTTGGAGGTCTTCCTTTTCTGCGATTGACTCTGCGTTTTTGACTACTTTCGCGTCCGGAATCTGCGCCCTGACCTTTATCAGTCCCAAGGGGCATGCGTCTTCGTAATCAACGCATTCTAGGTTACACTTTGTTGAGTTGACTGTAATCTCGCGGATAAGCTGAGGAAAGCTCTCACTCTGAACCACGGGAATCACGGTTTCACCGTCAATCTTCATGTCTAAAGCTCCGAAGGGGCAAATGGAACTGCACATACCACAAAAATGGCACTTTTCCTCATCGACGTTCATGCTTGGGGGCTTACTTTTTTCTCCATCTTTTTTCCGCAGTTTTTCTACTTCGATTGCTTCTTTTGGACAGATTAGCATGCAGATTTCACAGCCCGGGCACCTATTCTTGTCCAAAGTCAAGGAGTGCCTTTTTGCATGGAGAATCCTTTCAATCCTCAGTTCGTCCTCGTTTTGTGTTTTGAGCAGTTTCATGGGCATTTCGGTGTTTCCTCCGTTTGTGGAAAGGTGCACGTTAGGCTATGTTTGGAAAGTAATTAGGCGATGCGGATAATTATAAACCTTATCAAGAGATTGCCAATAAAGTGAAAAAACCAAAGCCTGGGAGAATCTGCGCGCTTTTGGCTCTTGTGCTAAAAGTAAGACATGAGAGAACGATTCTACTTGGTCAAGATTGTCTGCTTTGACATCTAGAGGTTTTAAGCGAGATGTTTAAGAGTTTAAATGGTGATTATGCTTAATTCTAAAAGCCACTTCGAGACCATCACAACCGGAGACATAAAGATGTCAGAAGAAATCAAGATAGGCGTATACATCTGCCACTGCGGGGGAAACATAAGCGACACCGTGGACGTAGAGAAAGTCAAAGAAGAAGTCATGAAACTCCAAGGAGTGAAGATTGCTGAAACCTACGAATACGTGTGCAGCGACCCGGGACAAGAGATGATAACCCATGGAATCAAGGAGCATGGTCTTAACAGAATAATAGTGGCTTCATGTTCACCCCGCATGCACCTAGACACCTTCAGGCGAACTGTGAAATCGGCCGGCTTGAACCCCTACTTTCTAGACATGGCCAACATCAGAGAACAGGTCAGCTGGGCGCACGACGACGTAGAGGCTGCAACATCCAAGGCAACAGATCTTATTCGCGGCATGGTGGCTCGGGCTCACTATCTCGAGCCGCTGGAGACGAAGAGCCTACCAGTGAATAGGGATGTCCTTGTGATTGGGGGCGGGGTCTCCGGTATCATGGCTTCCCTTGAGTTGGCGGACAAAGGTCATCTGGTATACTTAGTGGAGAAGGGTCCAAGCATAGGCGGACATATGGCCCAGCTTAGTAAAACCTTTCCCACCCTTGACTGCTCCCAGTGCATCCTGACGCCGAGAATGGTGGATGCTGGTCAACACCCACACATAAAGATCATTAGCATGGCAGAGCCCGTTGCCGTCGAGGGGTCTCCTGGCAACTATAGAGTCTTAGTTAAGCAGCACCCACGATTTGTGGACGCCTCAAAATGTATAAGCTGTGGCGAGTGTGAGAAGGTTTGCCCTGCCAAGGTGCCAAGCGAATTCGAAGCTAGCTTATACAAGCGAAAAGCCATTCACATACCCTTTCAGCAGGCAGTTCCGAGAACATACCTGATCGATAAAGACAACTGCTTATTCTTCACTAAGGGAGTTTGCAGGGTTTGCGAGAAATTCTGTAAAGGTAACGCCATTGATTTCGATCAGAAGGAAGAAACTATTGAGCTCGACGTGGGCGCAATCGTTGCTTGCACTGGATTTGAGCAAGTTGACCCCACATCCTTTGAAGAGTATGCCTTCGGTCTACACCCAGACATTGTAACGAACCTGCAATTGGAGAGACTCTTAGGTCGTGAGATGCGCAAGCCCTCTAATGAAAAAGTGGCTAAGCGAGTAGCCTTCATACTCTGCGTGGGCAGCCGAATGATGAACAAGGAACCAGGAGTAAAGCATTGCTGTAAGATAGGCTGTATGGCTGCGATTAAGCAGGCTATGTTACTCCAAAAGATCGTTCCTGACGCCGAGCCATGGATCTTCTACACCGATATAAGGGCTGATGGAAAAGGGTACGAAGAATTCTATCTCACCGCCCAAGATCACAACGTGCGATTTGTCAGGGGCCGCGTGGCGGAGGTTGTGCCATTGAAAAACGATGAAATACTGGTGAAGGCAGAAGACACTCTTCTCGGTACTAAAGTGGAAGGAAAATTTGACCTGGTTGTGCTCACTACTGGAATAATATCCAAACCAGACACTCCAGAACTGGCTAAGAAGTTGGGTATTCAGACTGGTTCGGACGGTTTTCTTTTGGAAAGGCATTACAAACTCAAGCCGGTGGATAGTCAGCGAGAGGGGGTTTTCGTTGCTGGCTGCGCCTTGAGTCCCAAAGATGTCAGAGAAACGACCTTGGAAGCCATGTCAACCGCTTCCAGAGTCGCCACCTTCCTTGGTAAAGGCGAAATCTCCGTTTCGCCAGAAGTGGCTTACATCGATCCAGATAGATGTGACAAGTCCAGGGTCTGCGTTGAAGTGTGCCCCGTGGCAGCGGTGGAGGAATCGCCGACTGGTATGACGATCAACCCGATGGTGTGTATTGGATGTGGCATCTGTGTGCCAAGGTGTCCCAGAGAAGCGATTGACCTACGGAATTCAACCGAAGCCCAGTTGATGGCTCAAATTGAAGCAGTGAGCCAAGGCGGCAAATCACCAAAGATCATCGCCTTCCTAGAAAAGGAGATAGCCTACGGCGCTGCGGATTTGGCTGGGCAGTCGCGAGTATCTTATTCTCCCAACGTCGAAATAGTCAGCGTCCCCACGACAGGACGAATCGGTTTGAAACATGTGTTGCATGCCTTCGCCTCTGGGGCTGATGGCGTTGTTCTACTGGAGGCCCATGGTGGTGTCTTCACGGAGGAAGCCTTGAGGGAACATGTTATCCAGATGAAGAAGGAGCTGGGGGCGTATGGCGTCAAACCCCTCCGACTAATGTCCTTCTCTACGACGCTTCCCGAATACGGCAAAGTGACCAACACGTTCGAAATGTTCAACGAAAGAATTTCAAGAATGGGCGCTATCTCAAGGGATATTCGAGAAAGCATCAAAGAAAAGCTTCAACAGAAAGCGGAAGTGGAAGATTAATCGTTACTAGAATTTTCGTGCGGTATGGTGACAAAAGTGGAACAGTGGGATTTGGTCGTTATAGGCGCAGGTCCAGCAGGTTTAACCGCAGGCTTGTACGGTGCTCGCAGTGGACTCAAAACCCTAGTTCTGGACGAGAAAGTGGTTGGTGGGGCAATCGTTGACACTCCGTTGGTCGAAAATTACCCCGGCTTTGAAGCAATTAGTGGCCATAACTTAGCTGACAAAATGGCGAAACAATGTAGAAACGCTGGGGCGACGATTCATGAATTAGAAAAGGTTGTTGAACTGGATCTTAGAGGTGAAAAGAAAACTCTTAAGACGAATAGAGCAGTTCGCAAAGCCTCAGCAGTAATCATTGCCTCCGGAAGCCACTATGGAACTCTTGAAGTGCCAGGTGAGACCGAATTTCGAGGAAAGGGAGTCAGTTACTGCGCATTATGCGACGGAGCCTTCTTCAAAGAAGGAAACGTACTAGTGGTGGGCGGTGGCAATTCGGCAGTAATTTCTGCTAGATACCTCGCAAATATAGCTTCCAAGGTCAAGCTGGCTCACCGGAAGGACCAACTCAGGGCAGAAGAGGCCCTTGTGAAGGACCTGGTTGCACAAGGGGTGGAAATTATGTGGAACACAGAGCTCAAAGAAGTAAAGGGAGACACCAAAGTAAAAGGCGTCGTCTTAGTAAACAACAGAACAGGCGAAACCAGAGAGATGAAGGTTGACGGTGTATTCGTTCAAATCAGTGAGGCGCCAAACAGCCAGATCGCCAAAGAAGCGGGAATAGAAGTGGATAAGGCTGGCTACATTATCGTGGATAACCGCCAGAGAACAAGCGTTGGCGGAGTTTTCGCTGCTGGCGATGTAACTAACGGTCCTGTGAAGCAAGTTGGAACGGCTGTTGGCCAGGCCATAATTGCGGCTAGTGAAGCGTTCGGCTACATTAAAAGGCCATACTACTACAAAGCATGATTCCCTACGTTTGTGAAGGGTTGAGAGAAAGGTTTAAGTTTCAAGTTAGGAAGTGAACTACTCTCCTTCAAAGGAGATGAGACACGGGTCTCCTATCCACATGGGAACTGATTTGCGCCAGCATGTATGCAAACATTTGAGGAATCGACTTGGGCAACAATGCTGTACTTGTAGTTGGCGGAGGCATAGCTGGAATACAAGCGTCTTTGGACCTCGCTGACAGAGGGCTCAAAGTATATCTCGTCGAGAAATCCCCAGGCATCGGGGGGCGAATGGCTCAGCTTGATAAGACATTCCCAACAATGGATTGTTCTATATGCATACTCGCGCCAAAAATGATTGAGTGCTTCCGTCACCCAAACATCAAGCTGCTCACATGCTCAGAAGTTAAGGAAGTTAGGGGCTCTGCTGGAAACTTCAAGGTTGAGGTTTTGAAAAACCCAAGGTTTATTGACGCTGACAAATGTACTGGTTGCGGTGCGTGCTCAGAAAAATGCCCAGTTAAGGTGCCAAGCGAATTCGATATGGGCGTGGGAATGCGGAAAGCCGTCTACATGCCTTTTCCACAGGCAGTGCCCCGTATAGCCATAATAGACAAGGACAATTGCCTCTTCTTTCAGAAAGGAGTATGTCGAGTGTGCGAAAAATTTTGTCAGGCCCACGCAATCAACTTCGATCAAAAACCCAAGAGAATGACGTTTAGTGTTTCAAGTATAATATTGGCTACAGGCTTAGAACTTTACGATCCGATGTCGATAAGTGAGTACGGTTATAAACGATACAAGAATGTTCTTTTATCGCTGGAATTTGAAAGGCTCATTAACGCTTCTGGGCCGACTCGTGGAGAACTTTTGAGGCCTTCAGATAATAAACATCCTCGCAAGATAGTTTTTGCCCAATGCGTTGGCTCAAGAACTCAACAGAAGGGGTTCCCATACTGCTCCAGCGTCTGTTGCATGTACGCCACAAAAGAGGCGATCTTAGTCCGAGAGCACGAACCTCAATGTGAAGTTTACATTTTGTATATTGATTTAAGAGTGTTTGGGAAACGGTTCCAAGAGTTCGTCACTAGAGCCAGAGACCAATGGGGTGTCAAATACGTTAATGGACGCGTCTCTGCAGTCATAGAAGATCCAGCGACAAAGGATCTTTTTGTTCGATACGAAGATATCACAAAAGGGAAAATGGAAGAATTGCGTGCAGATTTGGTTGTGCTTTGTCCGGCTCTAGTTCCGAGAGATGACAATGAGGTTTTGGGAAAAATTCTTGGTTTAGAATTGAATGAATATGGTTTCTTCAAAACCAAAGACCCATTGCTTATGTCTGTTGAGACAAAAGTGGAAGGAGTCTTTGTTTGTGGATATTGTCAAGCGCCCAAGGATATTTCTGAATCCGTTACGCAAGCCAGTGCGGCCGCAGCCAAAGCTGCAGAGGTGGCCTGTTCTACCCTTGTGTGGGGATAGCCAAATGGAACCAGCCAAGGAAGAGTTGAGGATTGGGGTTTTCGTCTGTCACTGCGGCTTCAACATAGGCGGAGTGATTGAGGTTCCAAAGGTTGTGGAGTATGCCAAAACTCTGCCTAATGTTGTCTGCGCCGAGGAAAACCTTTACTTGTGCTCATCCGCAGGATTAAGTCTGATCAAAGAACGCATAAAGAAGTGTAACCTCAACCGGGTCGTGGGTGCATCCTGCACACCCGCGACCCATGAACCGGTCTTCAGAAAGGCATGCGAAGAAGCAGGATTAAACAAGTACCTTTTTGAAATGGTAAACATCCGAGAGCATTCCTCATGGGTTCACATGCACCGTCCAGAAGAGGCCACAGAGAAAGCCAAAGACCTCATTAGAATGGCTGTCGCCAAAGCAAGCCACCTTGAACCTCAAACAGAGCCAGAACTCGAGATAAAACCTTCAGCAATGGTGATAGGCGGCGGAATCGCTGGAATGGCTGCGGCCATGTCCATTGCAAGACAAGGCTTCAATGTTCACCTGGTTGAGAAAGAAGCAGAGCTAGGCGGAATGCTGAGACATCTACACAAGCTGCAGCCCACCGAACGTGACGCTTCAGAAGTTCTTCAAGAGTTGGTCACAGCCGTGAAGGCGAACAGCAACATACATCTTCACCTGTCAACCCTCGTTCAAGAAGCAAAAGGGTTCATTGGAAGCTTTGACGTGATGCTTCAAAAGAAGGATTCCAATGAACCTGAACAAATTAATGTAGGAACAATAATAGTGGCCACCGGAGCCAATGAGTTCAAGCCGGTGGGAATGTACGAGTACAAGGAAAATGAAAACGTTGTAACACAGCTCGAACTTGAGCAGCTTCTCAAAAAAGGCGAACTCGAGAAACCTAAAAGAGTTGTTATGATCCAATGTGTGGGAGCTAGAGAAAAAACTGGCAGAACATACTGTTCAAGAATATGTTGCATGGTAGCCCTCAACAATGCTATGCTACTCAAAAAATTGTATCCAAATGTGGAAATCAGCATCCTTTTCAGAGACCTGCAAACTTACGCTGAATACGAAGATTCTTATCTTGAAGCAAGGGAGAACTTCATCAACTTCATACGTTATGAGCAGGACAAACCTCCACAAGTAACCTCAAAAGCTGATGGAAAGTTAGCCGTCACAGTTTACGACGCGTATTTAGACGCTGAAATTGAGATGGACAGCGACTTGGTCGTCTTATCAACACCTCTGATTCAGCACGAGGGTGGGAGAAAACTCTCTTCCACACTAAAGGTTCCTGTAGGTTCCGACGGCTTCTTTATGGAGGCTCATCCAAAACTAAGACCAGTTGACTTTGCATCAGAGGGGATATATGTCTGCGGCACTGCCCACGGACCAAAAGACGTCACTGAAAGCATCGCTCAAGCTTATGCTGCAGCCTCCAGAGCAGGCATTCCAATGGCCGCCAGAAAAATAAAGACTAACGCTGTAAAAGCTTCGGTTGACATGGAGATATGCGTCGGTTGCGATGCGTGCGTGGTCTCATGTATTTTTGACGCTATTGCGGCTTCACCCTTCGGACAGCCCTACATCATTGAAGCTAACTGTAAAGGTTGCGGTGTGTGCGCAGCAGAATGCCCAATGGGATCTATGCAACTCATACACTTTAAGGATGAACAGATTGTGGCAGCAATTGAGGCGCTGCTAAAACCGAAGAAGCTTACGAGTCCAAACGAAAGCTTCGAACCCATCGTATTGTGCTTTGCATGTCAATGGTGTTCTTACGCGGCGGCTGACCTCGCAGGGGTCTCAAGGATCCAATATCCACCGAATGTTCGAATCCTAAGAGTTCCATGCAGCGGAAGAGTGGATGTGTTTCATGCCATGGAGGCTTTCCTGAATGGTGCCGATGGAGTTATCATAACGGGATGCCTCATAGGCGACTGCCATTACATCGATGGTAACGTGAAGGCAAAAAGCAGAGTGGACGTAATGAAAAAGGCCCTGAAAACCCTCCACATAGACCCGGAACGCCTCGAAATAGAGTTCGCTTCATCATCTGAAGGGCAGAAATTTGCGACCATGATGACGAATTTTGTGGAAAAGATAAGGAAACTTGGACCAAATCCTTTAAGGGTTAAGGAAAGAGGCGACTAGGTTGTATAGGATCGTGACGAAACGGGAACTGGTTCCCCACATTAACCTATTCGAGTTTTCAGCAAGGGAAGTAGCCGCAAAAACAAAACCTGGACAATTCGTAATTTTGAGAATAGATGAACATGGAGAAAGGATTCCACTTACTACCGCTGATGCAGACGTTGAAAAAGGAACGATAACAGTGGTCTGCCACGAAGTTGGCAAAACAACTAAAAAGCTTGGAAAATTAGAAGAAGGAGACCACATCCTAGACTTGTTAGGCCCCCTGGGAAAACCTGCTGAAATCGAGATGTTTGGAACCGTGCTTTGCATTGGTGGAGGAGTGATGGTGGCTCCTCTACGTTTCCAAGCCAAGGCCTTCCACGAGGTGGGCAACAGGGTCATAGGAGTACTAGGAGCTAGAACGGAAAGCCAACTAATTTTTGAAAAAGAAATGCGAGAGGCATGCGATGAGCTTTATGTGGCCACAGATGACGGAACAAAGGGTCACAAGGGACTAGACTTCATTGAAAACCTGTTCAAAGAAGAGAAGATCGACCGCGTAGTAGCCATGGGCCCAATAGTAATGATGAAAACAGTTTCAGAACTCACTCGTCCATACAACACACCCACAATTGTGACCCTGATTCCATTAATGGTGGATGGGATGGGAATGTGTGGAGCATGCAGAGTAACCGTCGGCGGCAAAACAATGTTCGCTTGCGTTGACGGCCCAGACTTCGATGGGCATCAAGTTGATTTTGAAGAGTTGATGGCTCGGCTGAAAATGTATTCTCCTGAAGAGAAGCTTGCATTCGTATTTTATGAGAAGGGAGGAAGAAGCCTATGAGCAAGCCCAAACCCAAAATCAGAAAAGAAACAGTTCCCATGCTCAAACAAGACCCAAAAGAACGCATCCACAACTTCAACGAAGTGGCACTGGGCTACTCAGAGGAGCAAGCCGTGGCAGAAGCTGAAAGGTGCATACAGTGTCCTAGACCCCAGTGTATACAAGGCTGCCCCGTGGAAGTAGACATACCCGCATTTATTAAAGCGATCAGAGAAAAAAACTTCGGCGAAGCCATCAGAATTGTAAAGGAAAAGAATAGCCTACCATCAATTTGTGGCCGAGTTTGTCCACAAGAAAGCCAATGTCAAAAGTTTTGTGTACTTGGCAAGAAGGGAGACTCCATGGCTATTGGAAGGTTAGAGAGGTTTGTCGCTGACTACGAACTCCAGAGAGGAGTCACTATTCCGCCCAAATCAAGGTCATCCACGCGCGGAAAAGTGGCGGTTGTGGGATCTGGACCTGCTGGACTCACAGCAGCAGCAGATTTGGCAAGACTTGGACATGAGGTTGTCATATTCGAAGCGCTTCATGCCCCAGGCGGCGTACTTATGTACGGAATCCCAGAATTTAGGCTACCCAAAAAAATAGTGCAAGCCGAGGTTGATTACGTCAAAAAGCTTGGCGTTGAGTTCAAAACTGACCACATGATCGGAAGGTTATACACAATAGATGAGTTGATTGATCGCGGGTTTGACGCCGTCTTCGTCGGTACCGGGGCAGGGCTTCCCCGCTTCATGCGAATACCCGGAGAGAACCTTGGTGGAATATACTCAGCCAACGAATTCCTGATCCGAGTGAACCTAATGAAAGCTTACATGTTTCCGGAATACGACACCCCAATTAGAGTAGGCAAGAAGGTTGCAGTGATAGGCGGCGGCAACGTTACCATGGACTCTGCGAGATGTTCGTTAAGGCTGGGAGCAGAGGTATGGATTGTTTATCGAAGGTCTAGGAAGGAAATGCCTGCTAGACTGGAAGAAATAGAAAACGCAGAGGAGGAGGGAATAAGATTCAGGTTTCTCACCGTTCCTGTCAGATTTCTAGGCGATGAACGCGGCTGGGTGAAAGGAATGGAATGCATAAAGATGCGGCTTGGAGAACCAGACGAATCAGGGCGAAGAAGACCAGTTCCCATAGAAGGCTCCGAATTCCTCATGGATGTGGACACCGTGGTGATAGCCATAGGACAAACTCCAAATCCAATCATCCAACGAACTACCAAGGGACTAAAGACCACCAGATGGGGTACTATAATCGTTAATGATGGAACTGGAAAAACCAGCAAAAAGGGAGTCTATGCTGGTGGAGATGTGGTCAGCGGAGCAGCGACGGTCATCAGCGCCATGGGGGCAGGAAAGAAGGCAGCACGCAGTATTCACAGGTATGTTATGAGAAAGAAAAAGAGTAAAGATAAGCAGCGTTCAGTTACTAGAGTATCTTGCTGAGTACTTTATCGGCTTTTATCTTATGGCTTTCAAGGGCAAGCTCCTTCGGATCTACTCCCAATGCTAGGCTTAAGAGCTCTGAGTAGTGGATTATCGGCATATCGTAGACTTTGTTGAGCTTATGTTTTATCTGCAGTTGTCCCATGTCCAGGGCAATGAAGCAGAAGGGACAAAGGGTTGCAATGCAGTCGGCACCAGCCTTTGTTGTGTTTGCAAGTTTTTCACTGGCGAGTTCAAGGGCAAGATCGTCAGAGTAACCTCTTAGAAGACCTCCACAGCACTTCAGTTTGTTCCGATACTCGACAGTTGATGCACCTAGAGCTTCAATTAAGTTCTCTAGAATGTTTGGACGCTCTGGATCGTCGAGTCTCAGTAGCTCACTCGGTCTAAGGGCGTGGCAACCATAGAACGGCGCTACTTTTAGGTTGCTGAGCGGCTTGGTGACGCTCGCTTTAAGGCGTTCTAGTCCTACATCGTCCACCAAAACTTGAAGGAAGTGTTTCACTTCCTTGCTGCCCACAAATTCTTTTCCCGCTGCGGACAAGATTCTGTTGATCTTTGCTTTCAGTTGTTCGTCGTCTTTTAGCATGCTGTTTGCCATAGCGAGGGACTCGAAACAGCCGCTGCATAGCGTGACTATCTCGAGGTTGGCTTCTTCAGCTAGGCAAATGTTGTATGTAGCTACTGCTAAGCTGGTTTCCAAATCTATTGATTGAATGGGTGGAGGGCAACAGCATGTCATGTTTGGTAGATCAACAAGTTCGATTCCAAGTTTAGATAGCGCTTTTCTTGCTGATAACTCGTAGTTTGGTTGACGAGCTGGGATGGTGCAGCCTAGGAATAGAGCGTATCTTGTCATTGTGCTTCCTCCGTCTTCTGTTGCAACTTGTGAAATCCAGTGGCAGAGAGGATTTTCTTTAGCGCGTCCACGCCCGTGGGTTGTAGAGGGGGTAGACCGAGGGTTGGTCTTTTCTTTTCTACGAATTTGGAAACCCCGACTATGCGTCCGTCATTTAGGAGGGCGGAAGCAAAGTCTGAATAAATGTTTGGGATGTAACCCTCCTTGAAAGCTATATTTCTCAGCGCGTAGATGCAGTCAGCTATTTCGACCTTTTGCGGGCATCTTTCCTGGCAGTTGAAGCACGAGCAACATAGCCATATGGCGTCGCCTGAAATCAGTTCATCCTTTTCTGCCCGAAGAGAGAGCAGCATGATTTCTCTGGGATTGAAACGTGAGGTAATCTTAGCCACTGGACAACTGCTGGCGCAGGTTCCACACTGGTAGCATGTGCGTGCGCGACGTGCCCGCCGGACTCCTAAACGCTTCACAATTTCACGGAAGAATGCGGCGCTGCTTGCTCTTTCTTCATTCTTCTGCTCCATTCTGATTTCGCGCTCCTCTCTAGGGGCCTTCCGCAAACTGCAGTGGACCCAACTTTTCCAATCTCTCAGTCATCGCTTGTGCAGCCTCGGCAAATTTGTCTCCTTCGATGAAAACCATGTTGAACATCGCCAACCTCTTTGGCGCTATACCATATTCCTTCAGCAGTATCCGGGCAAGTTCCACCTTCTTTTCAGCCTTCTGGCTACCGATCTCGTAGTGGCAACCGTCGCTTTTGCATCCCACAACCATAACTCCTTGAGCCCCCGCCTTGAAAGCCTCAAGGAGTTGGTGAACTTGCAGAATTCCGGTGCAAGGAACTTTCATGACTCTGACGTTGGCGGGATACTGCATCATAGCCATGCCAGAAGAGTCTATGGCGGTGTGACCGCATTCTGAACAACAGATGGCCAGAACCAAGGGCTTCGATGTTCCATTTACAGACATGAGTGCCTTCATCTGGGCCAGCATCTGGGTGGGCCTCGAATGCCTGAGCTCGATGGCGTTGAGAGGGCAAGTACCCACACAAATGCCGCATCCTTCGCACATGAGATCCGAGACTTCTGCCACAAAGTGCTTTTCAGTGGTTGGCACCAGGGTTATGGCACCGTACGGACACGTGACCGGGCAGAACTCGCAGTCACCACAAAATTCTTCGTTGATCACGGCAGTTCTCTGATCCTTGACTATCTTGCCCGTCGTCATGAATTTGGCGGCCTTTACAGCGGCCGAGTGTGCATGGAGGGAAGTTGTTGGTGCATCCTTGGGGAAGGTTGCTCCTCCGCAAATGTATATCCCCCTAAGCCGGGTTTCAGTTGGTCTCAGTTTAGCGTTGTACTCCTTGAAGAAGCCGTCTTCATCCAACAGAGGCTCAAAACCAATCTGAGCAAGTTCCTTGGTTCCTTCAGAAGGTACCATGGCAGGAGCCAACACCACTAGGTCAGCGTCTAATTCTAGGATTCTTTTCAGAAGTTCGTCTTCAACGTCTACGATTAGTTTATTAGTCTCTGGGTCCCGTGTGATTTCGCTTGGTCTACCTTTGAGGAACTTTACGCCCAACTCTCTGGCTCGTTCGTAGTAGTCTTCGTGCTGCCTTCCGGTGGTTCTTATATCAATGTAACATACTGTAATGTCTGTATCGGGATAGGCTGATTTCGTTAATAAGGCATGTTTTAGCGAAATCATGCAGCAGATGCTCGAGCAATAGGGATTCCATCGTCTGTCCCTTGAACCCACACATTGTATGAAGACGATTTTCTTGGCAGGTTTGCGGTCTGAAGGTCTAATAATGACGCCACCCGTGGGGCCGAAGCCGTCGATCATCCTAGCGAGTTCAAGGTTGGTTATCACGTCTTGGTAGTCATCGTAGTGATACTCCTTTATGATGCTGGAATCCCACTCTTGGAAGCCTGTGGCAATTATTATGCTGCCTACGTTTAGGGTTATTTGCTCGCTTTTCTGATCTAATTCTATGGCTTTGGTCGGGCAGATATTCACGCATTTGGCGCAGTCGTAGAATTTGCAGATGCTTTCGTCGATGATGTAAACGGGTGGATGAACGTTCGGAATGTTCATGTAGATGGCTTTGCGGGTTTTCAGCTTCGCATTGTACTCGTCAGGTACTTCCACTGGGCAAACGGTGGTGCATAAATCACACGCAACACATTTCAGCTCGTCAACATATCTCGGTTTCTTCTCTATTGTGACCTTATAGTTTCCAGGAACCCCTTCAACACCCACGACTCTTGAGTTGGCCAGTATGTTTAGGTTGGGAATCTCGCTGAAACCGGAACGGTACACACACTTCCTTGAGGTGTGGGTAATTGTTTTCACATCAGAAGCCGGAGACTGTATACAGATGGCACAATCGTCCGTAGGGAAGAATCGCCCCGCGCGAGCAGCCAAGCCCCCGAGAAACGGCTCCTTTTCAATCAGGTTCACGGCGAATCCCAAGTCCGCCAAATCTACAGCCGCCTGCATACCCGCTATCCCTCCGCCAATGACCAGGACAGATTTGAGGGCTGGAAACTCAAGTTTCTCTATCGGTTCGAGAAGTCTGGCGCGTTCGGTGGCGGCTAGAAGCATGGCTTTGGCTTTTTCTGTGGCTTCTTTAGGCGTCTCCCGATGAGGCCAGGCGCAGTGGTCTTTCAGGTCGATGACTTCCACCAAATACGGATTAAGACCTCCCTCTTCAACGGCTTCAACGATGTTCACCTCGCTTAGCTTCGGGAGGCTCTCCGCAACAACGACTCTGTTAATTTTTCCACTTTTAACAGCATCTAGAATTGCCTGTAATCCTTGGCCCCGCCAAAACTCACTGCGTCTCGCAACAAGGACTACGTCTGGAACGGTTTTCACGTAGTCAGTTAGAGCTTTGAAGTCCAGGATTTCAGAGAGCTGTTCTCCGCAGTCAGACAGGAATACTCCAACTTTTGCCTTTTCCATCGCTAATCCCTCACCTTTCTATGGTCTTTATTAATCTCTTTTTATGGTTGTAAATCTCCGCTTTTAACGGCATTTCACCGATGGCGAAGTGGGTGGCGCAGGCAAAGCAGGGGTCGTAGGCTCTGAAAGCCATCTCCACCATGTTCAAAAGTCCATCGCTGACTTTGCCGTTGCGTATAAGGCCTTTTGCAGCGTTTCTTACGGACATGCAAATGCTCGGTGCATTGTTGACTGTGGCCACTATCAAGTTGACCTTTTTGGCTAAGGCTTTTTCATCGAGTACATAATGGTGAATCAGAGTGCCCCTAGCAGCCTCGACTATTCCGACTCCTTCGCCGGGGTTTCCAGGTTTATTCCTGATATTTTTGCTCGTTATTTCCTTGTCCGTGACCAACTCCAAGGCTCGTTCGGTTGCGTACATGAGTTCTATCAGCCGTGCCCAATGAAATGCCAAGGTGGCGTGAACAGGTTTGCCGCCCAGAGTCTTGTACATCCTCGCGTACTCTTCTTGGGCTATGGGTGTCGCCATGCCTTCTGCGGCGTTCAGTCTTCCAAGGGTGCCAACTCTGTAGATGCCACTATCAGGCCCAGCCACTAGACCTTTCCATCCAACCTTTTTGAGGTAGGGTAATTTGACGTAGGTCCACGGTTCAACGTGTTCTTCGATAACATCCAAATATTCTGCGGGAGCAAACTTCACAAACTCCTTTCCTTTCGGATCAATTACTCGGACATCGCCGTCGTAGAAGTTTACTTTGTTGTTTTTGTCAACAGTTCCCATGTAATAGGTCTCTAAAGTGTACGGCTCGCTTTTGATCAAGTTTACGTAGTCAACGTTCTTGAGAACAACATCGTCGAATATTTTCAGTGAGAATTTTGCGAATTCGATGCAGCTTCTGACCATTTTTTCGATTTCTTGTCGTTCCTCCTCAGACAGTGCCTTGGATATGCCGCCTGGTAAAGCGCTCACTGGATGAGTTGGTCTCCCTCCGATTATGCCGGTCATCTTCTGTCCATAGGCCCTGTGTTTGATTACTTCTTTGGCAATATCCAAGCCGACTTTCTCTATCACTCCAAGAATGTTTCTTTTCGCTGGTGGAGCGTCTGGCCCTACAACGAAATCTGGAGCAGCCAAAAAGTAGAAATTCAATATGTGATCGTAGATATAGTAGCAGACATACTCCAGCTCTCTCAACTTCTTAGCCGGATCTGTCGGTTCCACATTGAATGCCGCGTCTAACGCCTTTGCACCCGCCATGTGGTGGGCAACGGGGCAGACTCCGCAGATTCTAGTCGTTATTATGGGTAAGTCTTCCGCCCTTCTTCCTTCGCAGAACCGCTCAAACCCTCTAAGTTCGGGGACTTGGAAGTAGGCGTTTTCCACGTTTCCCTGGTCGTTTAGGAATATGGTGATTTTTCCATGACCTTCCAGTCTTGTGATCGGGTCTATGACTATTTCTTTCATTTCATCACCTTCCTCCTGAGAATTGAATTGGCAAGAGAGTATTTGTAGAAGGTTCCAACTGGATCCACAACCTGATTGATGACTTCTGGATTAGTTGCAATGGATGCAAGTGCGCTGATTGCGGCAGCACCTTGGTCTGTGACGCGTGGACCTGGCCCATCGCAACCTGTGCAAGGTATGTTTACGTTTGGACACTGGGCGCCACAGCCTGCTCGTGTAGCTGGACCCATGCATATGACCCCTTGGTCCCAGAAGCATGTTTTTAGGTCGTCGTCGATTTCGTAGATTCTCCTTATTTCAGAGAGCTGTTTGTCCTTTTTCTCTCTGGGGCATTCATCGCAAATGGACTTGGTTGGTAGCAAACTTGCTCCTTTCGGAGGCAACTTATTGTTGAAAATTGCTCCGACCGCTTGAACTATACTGGGAATCGGTGGGGGACACCCTGAGAGAAAATAGTCTACGTCTACCGTCTGGGCTAGGGTTTTCACAGTGTTGTAAAATTCAGGTAGTTCCAACTCTCCTTCTTTGACCCTAACAGAAGTCTTCGGTGTCACTGATTCAGGGTTTTTCGTCGAAGGCGTTTCAAGGTACGCTCGTTCAAAGACTGTTTCTCTGTCCCAGAGATTCGCAAGGCCTACGACACATCCGTCACAGGCGCAGGAGCCGAAAGCCACGAGAACTTTAGACTTTCGTCTCAAGAGTTTGGCTACGTGTTCCTGTTCTTCGTTTCTAATTGCCCCATTAAAGAAGCAAACATCAATGTGTTTATCTGGAAACGCCTCCACATCTTTGTATTTAATGTCCATAGCTACTGGCCAGAAGAGGATGTCTGCCTTGGCAACAACATCTAGGATTTTTTCGTTTATGTCCAGCACCGCTATTTCGCAACCTCCGCAGCTGGCGGCCCAATAGAAGGCAAATTTCAGTTTTTCCATGTGATTCACGCAACTTACGACAATCTCTTAGTGAAGAACAAAAGAATATAGCTACTGAAATTTAAACTTAGCCATTTACCGAACCTGGAGAATTGAATGAGAAATAGGGTGACGAAAAATATTGTATTAAATATCATATTTTTAGTAAAAATGGATTTCCGAGACATTTGTCTAACCTTCAAAAGTCTCTGCCACTACCCGCGCGCATCGCACACTTCTCTTATTAAGAACAAAGAAGTACTACTCTTAAAATTTAAGCCCAAACCCAAACCCAAACCCAAAGAAAATTCAATGAAGCGCTAGTCCAAATTTCGTGGGGAGCATGCGCGCAGTTGTTATTTGTACATATATGCAAGCCAAAAGCAAATTGTTTATTATCGTGTAGGAGTGAAATGGAAACATGAGTTATCCGTTCCGATCGTTTAGCACCGTTGAAGCAATACTCATAGTGATACTGGGGATAGTCTTCTACTTGGCAGTGCAGTCAGGAGACTTGATAGTAATCTTGCTCTCATTAACATTTATGACGGTTCTGATAGCTTACAACACTCTAAGAAGACAAAGAGCTCATGGCGTTTGACCTAGTATAGCGCGCGCGCGCGCGCATCTTCCATGTTTTTAGGGTGGAACTTCCTTTTGTTTCACAGGTGGTATATAGAGTATTTATTACTTGCCACATATATGCCTTTTATTATTCACTTTCAATTCATAAAATTTTTAAACCTGTGTGTAAGAATCATTATGTGACCGGGGAATCCTACTTGAGCAGAAAGCAACTGAGTTCTCATGTATTGAGAAAGATTATGCAAAGTCTGAAGGCTGAAGAGGAGCACTTAGATTTGGAGAGGCTAAAAACTCGGGGGAGCTTCAAGGTCTTGACTCGCGAAGAGAAAATAAGAGAGGCCAGCAGACCGCTATATCTACGACGATATGAGTAGAGAAAGAAATGGAAACGCAGGAGGGGTAATCGATTCTGAAAAAACGGACGCCTAGATTTACTGCCTTTGTATTAATAAACACCGAAGTAGCGACTGATAGGAAAGTCATCGAAGCACTCAAAGAAATTGAGGCGGTGGAAGAAGCCTATCGAATCTACGGCATCTGGGATGTTGTGGCAAGAATCGAGGCGCCCACCGTAGCCAAAATCAAGGAGATTGTTACATCGCGCTTGCGACGACTAGATGGAGTAAGATCGACCCAAACTATGATAGTAAGTGAGGGAACAAAATAACCAGCGCAATTGGGGGATGATAGAATACTCGCGCAACAGGGCTCTTGAATTCAGGGCGCCCAAACAGAAGCCACTCCCGTTTCTTAAGACTTCACTCGCACATACAGACTCTGTGAATACTTTCCCCAAATGCGTGCTTTTAGTTAAACCCTATGGCTACCAAATTGCCAACCACATAAGAAACGATGATAACGAATATCGCCAATAGAACATGTTCTGAGATAAGTTTTGATGGACTTTCCTTCCTGATCTTGGCAATGTAAAAATTGAGAAGAACGAGAAGCAGCATTCCCCAAGCAATCGCAAGAGGAATAGCAGTATCTGCAGGAAAAAGTAAAATGGGTATTGTAAAAGTCAAGGTAAAACTTGAGACTGAAACAAAGGCGAAGAGGGTTGTTAGCCAAATTTCCTTTTTCGTGTGTTTACCTCTTCCTTTCTCAACTTCTGCCTCTTCAGCAGTATGTAAGCTTACAGCGTCAGATAAGCCATCAGCTATTGCCATAACCACAATCCCGGCAACGACTGCTAATTTCGAGGAAGTGGCAGAATACATACCGACAATCATTCCAAGAGATGTAATTACTGCCGTGGTCATACCAAAAGAGATTCCAGTGATTAGTTGATGAGAATATTTTTGACCCATTTTCATACTTCCCCACTTAATTTAGTACTCACTTTTGGAAATAAAAAAGAGTTAATCGCATATCCTTTTCCCAAGTGAGGGAAATGTAATTACCAGAAGGAAAGAGCTTACACGCTGATCTTGCATTCAACCTTCCTCTATTTCACAAGAGCATCATTATCAGCGTTCGAATGTTGAGAACGGCAACCCATAATCCAACGAGTATTCCTAGCAGTCTTCGAGGTGTCTTTGAGCATACATAAGCGGCTATTGGAGTAAGAATAATTCCTCCTATTATGATTGGAACGACTATGTTCCATAGAAAACTCTCGAAGCCTATGATGAGGCCAAAGGTTACAAATGCAGCTATTGAGATTATTGGCTCAGTAAACTCTACCGTTCCCACAGCCTTTTTGGGAGTAGATCCCGTTGCTACGAAGGCTGGTGTGAGGATTGGGCCCCATCCACCGCCACCTGAAGCGTCTATAAACCCAGCCACGAAACCAAGTGCAGCGAGTTTTTTCCTCGAATAGTTTGTCTCCCCTTCTGAACCTGATAAAGGCGAAGGCTTTTCGACTCTTTTCCACCGGAAAAGGAATTTAATCAATATGATTAGTCCCATGCACATAAGAATTGAAGCGACAATCGGTTTTGCCGCATTAAGGGCAAGAAACGATAATCCCACTGCTCCCAAGACAGCTCCTATCGTTCCACAGATGAGCAACGGCACGAGGAGGTCCTTTCTCACATTACCAAATTTCAGGTGAGAGCCCGCGGATATTGAATCCACGACGGCTTCGGCCATGTGAACTGAGGCGCTTGCAACCGCTGGAGCAATGCCAAACGAGACCAGAACGGTTGCAGAAGTAACGCCGTAACCCATTCCCAAGCTAGCATCGACGAATCCGCACGCTAGTCCCGCGATCACAAGGGCTAGGATCTCGTTCCATATCATCTTTTCATCTTCTATGTGCGATAGGTGTTGGTAGGATACCAATAGGTGTTGGTAGTATACCAATATATCGGTCCTCCCCTATTTAAATTTTACTCCCTTAACGTAGTAACTAAGTGAGCACGTGCGCATAATCCTTTTAGTATTATGCAGGACAATTATTCAATTCGACAACGATTCCAGGGGTTAAAATGCTAGAAGATGTCCTCTATGTGGAAGAGACGAAGGTCACAGTCAGAAAGTATAGGCACAGGACAACTGTTCCGGCCAAGATATTCAACTTGTTGAAGCTTGAAGATGGTGATATATTGAGATGGATCGCGATGAGAGATGGAAAAATTCTGATAGAAAAGAAGTCTACAAAGTGAGAAGAGCACGCATGTAGGTAGGGCGAGTAATCTCAGTGAGATGGCTCCAATTATTAACTGTCGGTCAGAATTTACACATAATCTTTCCTTTTCTATTTGAAGCTTGTTGACCATCGGGTTGTGCATATCTTAGTTTTCTTTTCAAGAGTATTGTTGATTGCTTTCAAGGCGATACCCACACCCATGGCTGCTATTCTAGTGATGTTCCAAAGTATCAACCTCAAATGGGGTATCTCCGGAAGTTCCTGTATCAATCTGTCTCTTTCTAGCTCAATGAATGTCAACATTTCCAAGACGCTGTTTGCGATCTTGATGTCGCCAATGAAGAAGCAATCAACAGCTTTCAGGACTAAGTCATGGGCTAAGTCATTCAGGTTGCTTATTCTTTCGATTACCCATTCAGGCAACCTATCCTGATATTTATTTATCAGTTCAATAACTCTGCGTGCATTTTCTTCAGCGTAATCAGCAACTAGCTCAAGATATCTCAACATCAATCCAAAGTATAGAATATGCAGAGGGTCCGTCAATCCTATTTCATCAGCTATATTTCTTCTTCTTTGTGCAGAAATGAGTAACCTCATGGCCAGCAAAAACATCATATCGGCCTCGTCCTCTCGATCTATAGCATCTTTTGCTAGTGCCTCATCGAAATCTGTGAGTGCTTGTATTGCTTCCTTTACTATGGTCAGCGAAATTATTGAAAGCCTTCGCAACAGCATGTCTAGGTGGAATTTTCGCGGATCAACAGAGCACTGAATAGTAATACGATCTGGTGTCTCCTCGACAATTCCCAACCCAATCAGTTTACGCATTATTCCCCGGACTTCTTCGATATGTTCAGTACTCATCCTTTCAGAAGATATTATCGAGAAAAGGTCACGACCCAAGATGTAATTACCGACTATTATTCGTTCCAACATTTTTGGATCATCGCATAAATCGGCGTTGCAGAAGTATTCCTCGATTTCTTCATTTTGCTGGAGAAGCTTGCTTGGAAATAGCTTGAGTGAGCCATCTTTTTCTGACTCGATGGATACAATGTCCCCACGTTTCAAGTCCATGTCCTTAACCCAGTCGCTTGGCAGAGAGACCGATAGGGTTGAGTGGCCAACTTTTTGTAACTTTCTAGTCTCCATCTGACCCACCCATGGTATTTATAGTATTTATCATTAGTAAAATATAAAGATTATGTATTTATAGAGCTCAGAATATAGATACCTCTCGATAGAAAGGAGGTGGTATATGTATGCCGCAAAAATGGAAAACTGTAAGGATTCGACAAGAACTCGCAGATGAAATGAAGAAAGAAGTAGAGAAAAGACAGTATCAAAGCCTCACTGAATTCGCTTCAGAAGCCATTCGAAGTCGCCTACAAACGTTAGCCAAAGAAAGAGTATCGGAATATCTGGAGCGAGATAGGGTCAGCAGAACGCTTCAACTGCAAGCGCGGTTGTTCTACGTGCCAGAACACATCTGGGCCCAAGCAACTCCTCAAGGAAATGTAAAGATCGGGATAACTGATTATTTCCAGGGCCAACTCCGAGAGATAGTCAATATTCGAACAGATGATGTCGGAAAGGAGGTTTCTAAAGATGAACCCTTTGGTGTAGCTGAAACCTGGTGGTTCACATACGACCTATATTCTCCATTAAACGGAGAGATACTCTCAGTCAACAAGACGGTCATCGACGACCCATTCAGATTGAACGTCGAACCCTATCAATGGATTGTTGAGATCCAGCCTGAGAACACAGAAGTTAACTCGTGGATGAACGGGCTGCTAAGTTTAGGAGAGTACAAGAAACTAGTTGCTAGACTTGACGGTCGGCTTCACTAAGTAAGAGACAGGAGAAAAGTACATGCCAGAATGGAAAACTATACGCCTTAGACAAGAACTCGTGGCAGCGGCAAAGAGGACGCTCGAGAAGGGCCGCTACCGTAGTCTCTCCGAGTTTGTGTCTGAAGCTATTCGAGTGCGCCTTGATGAACTTGAGCGAAGACATGAGAAGACAGCTGAGAAGCGGCCTGAATATCCAGTAGTCCAAGAACGGCTGCTTTACACCCCTGAGCACATGTGGGCAATGGTGACTCCTGAAGGAAACATAAGAGTAGGCTTAGCCGACTACGCCCAAAGGCGTTTGAAAGGAGTAGCTAGTATCCAGACGCATCATGTCGGATTTGAAGTGAAGAAGGGAGAGCCCCTAGGGGTTGTTGAAACGTGGATGTTCATGTTCGACCTAACCTCTCCAGTCAGTGGCAGAGTCATCAAAATCAATGAAGGTCTGCAAGACGAGCCATTCATAATCAACAAAGAGCCGCATGAATTATGGATAGCCGAAATCAAACCTAACAACGTAATCACATTAGAAGAAGAGTTAAGGGATTTGATGAAGCTACCCCAATATAAAACGTTGGTGAACAAGCTAGGTCAACCGCGAATTCTGAGCCTTTAATCAATGCCCCTTTTTTTAGTTCTCAATAAGCGAATAACAATGGGGGTCTTCCAAAAGTATGACCGCTCTTAGTTGCGCTTTCAAGAACAAACGGAAGCTACCTCCCTGTCGTGCCGCATGTCCTGCCGACGTGAATGTTCAGGGATATATTGCCCTACTTCAGCAAGGGAAGTTCAAAGAATCGGTGGAACTAGTGAGAAAGAGCATGCCTTTTCCGGCAATTTGCGGCAGAGTCTGCTTCAGCCCTTGCCAGGATGCGTGTTCAAGAAGAAACATCGATCAGCCTGTGGGCATTCGTTATTTGAAAAGACTTGCTGCAGACATTGAACGTGAACAAGGGCGAATCAAACCAGATCCCATACCCAAAACGCACCGTGAAAAAGTGGCGATAGTTGGCGCGGGACCAGCAGGACTGAGCGCTGCATACGAACTCGCAAAACTCGGCTATCCAGTTACAGTTTTTGAGCGTATGCCTGAACCTGGCGGCATGATGCGATACGGTATCCCTGACTATCGTCTGCAAAAATATGTTGTAAATAATGAAATAGCGTACATCCAAGATCTAGGTGTGGAGATCAAGACAGGAGTAGAATTCGGCAAAGACGTACAGCTTGACACTCTACGAAATGAGGGCTACAAAGCCACATTCATAGCGAACGGAGCACAATTGAGCACAAAACTGGGGATACCGGGCGAAGATTTGGAGGGTGTTTTTCACGCAGTTGAATTCTTAAGGCATGTATCCCTAGGAAAAACGATTGACGTAGGCGAGAAAGTTGCGGTCATCGGAGGAGGCAACAGCGCCATCGATGCCGCTTGCACATCGCTAAGACTTGGGGCAAAAGAGGTCACGATTCTCTACCGTCGCTCCCGGAAAGAAATGCCAGCACTTCCCCACGAAATAGATGCTGCAAGAGAAGAAGGAGTTAAGTTCCAATTTCTAGTTGCACCCAAGCAAATTATTGGTGAGGGAGGCAGGATCAAGCTTATAGAATGTTTGAGGATGGAGCTGGGAGAACCTGACGCAAGCGGCAGAAGGCGTCCAATACCCATCCAAGGGTCTGAGCACACGTATGAGACGGATACAGTAATTGCGGCAATCGGTCAACTGGCGGAAACTTCATGTCTACCTTCCATTCTTTTGGATGAGCGTGCACGTGGTATTTCGGTTGATCCATTAACACTGGAAACTAGGATCCCTGGTGTTTTTGCAGGAGGTGACATAGTCACCGGTCCTGCAAGCGTAATAGAGGCTGTAGGTGCAGGCAAACGAGCGGCGGAGTCAATAGGCCGTTATTTGAATGGCGAGGATTTGAGGATTGGTCGAGAAGAGGAAATTGAAGAGACAACTTGGGTTAAAGACTCGGAAAAGATGACCAAAAAGCCTGAGAGATATACCGTTCCACACCTAGACGTGGGGAGACAGAAAGTAAGCTTTGAGAAAGCCGATGAACTCCTAGCGACGACTAAAGAAGTCGCCATGTTCGAAGCCCGGAGGTGTCTCGAATGCGGACCATGCACTGAATGTCTCGGAAGCGAGGAGTTGTGTGAAGCTGACAAAGCAGTGATCGATGAAACTTTGTGTACTGGGTGCAACCTCTGCGCGGTAGTCTGCCCCACTGGCGCCGTAAAGAAGAATGAAATGGGGATTGCGCAAGTGGACGAAGACCTATGTAAGGGCTGTGGGATCTGTAGCGCAAGTTGTCCCGACCGAGCGATTACCTTGCGACGGTTTACAGATGCTCAAATTGTGGCTAATGTTGCAGCCGTTTTGGGGAGAGAAGCCGCATGATGTTTAGACCTAAAATCATTGGTTTTGTATGTAACTGGAGTCTGCCTACAGATATCGGCATTGCAGGTACTGACACCATACCTGGTCACCCCAAAATACACATAGTACGAGTAATGTGTGTTGGGAGAATCGATCCAGTTATCGTGCTAGAAACTTTTGCCAAGGGGGCAGACGGGGTTTTGGTAATAGGCTGTCACCCACCCGATTGTCACTACGTTGAAGGAAACCTTCAGGCAGAACGGAAAATTGCGATGCTAAAGAAACTCATTTCGCGAACTGGTCTTGAACCAGGGCGCCTTGGGTTAGACTGGGCTTATGCGTCCGAAATTGAACGCTTCGCACACATCGTTAACGATTTTAGAAATCACGTGACGGCGCTAGGGCCGTCTCCTTTGGCCGGAGGAAATCGAGACAAAAAATTGTTGGCCAGCCTTATGGCAGCCAAAGCAGTGGCGGGAGATTCTAGACTGCGAACGCTGGTGGGCAGAGAGAAGAGGCTAGTCGAAGAAGAAAACGTGTACGGTGAAAAAGTGGAACAAAAGGAGTTTGACGAATTGATGGATGAGAGTATCGATGCAGAGTACGTACGAAGCAGAATTCATCTTCTTGTGAAGAATAAGCCAATGTCCGTTGAAGGTTTAGCCAAACATTTGCGCTTGGACCCGAAAATCGTGTTGCGCCACATGGTGATCTTGAAGCAGCGAGGGCTAGTTACCCTGGATAGAATGGAAGGGGAGGACCCCCTATACATCGCACTGGAGGTAACATGATGAAAGACAAGGTAGGCGCCGTACTCGTAGTGGGCGGCGGAATCGCTGGAATACAATCGTCACTCGATCTCGCTGACTCAGGATTCAAAGTGTATCTGCTGGATGAATCAACCAGTATAGGCGGCACCATGACCCAACTCGACAAAACCTTTCCGACCAATGATTGTGCAATGTGCATTCTAGCGCCGAAACTGGTCACGGCTGGAAGGCACCATAACATTGAACTAATTATGGGCGCAGAAATAAAGAGTGTCGAAGGTGAAGAAGGGCACTTCCAAGTTACATGCCTAAGGAAACCTAGGTATATTGATGAAGAGAAGTGCACGGGTTGCGGTTTATGCGCTCGAAAATGCCCTGTTGAAGCGATAGATGAATTCAATGAAGGCCTAGGCGAAAGAACTGCGATCTACGTTAAGTATCCGCAAGCGGTTCCCTTAGTTTATGCCATTGACAAAGAAAAATGCATCGGGTGTGGCACCTGCCAAGAAATCTGTAAGGCAGGTGCGGTCAAATATGACGAAAAAGAAAGGGAAACCGTATTGCACGTTGGATCCATTATACTGGCACCAGGTTTCGAAGAGTTTGATCCAAAACTCAAAACGGAGTACGGCTATGGACAGTATTCAAATGTGGTGTCTAGCATTGAATTTGAGCGTATTCTAAGTGCTTCAGGACCTTATGGTGGATTGGTCTTACGTCCCTCTGATGGTAAGGTTCCACGGAAGATAGCATTCATTCAATGTGTGGGTTCGCGTGACGCTAAGCTTGGAAATAATTACTGCTCTTCAGCTTGTTGCATGTATGCCATCAAAGAGGCGATCATAGCCAAGGAACACAATCCCACCCTGCAATGCACCATTTTCTTTATGGATGTGCGTGCCTATGGGAAGGAGTTTGATGCTTACTATAATAGAGCAGAAGAAGAATACGGAGTGACTTTCGTTAGGTCTCGAGTACCTCGAATAGAAGAGATTCCGGAATCGCAAAACCTCTTATTGAGATATGTTGAAGATGGGAACCTTAAGATCGAAGAATTCAATCTCGTAGTGCTATCGGTTGGGATGAGGCCACCCAAACATGCTCAGGAATTGGCCAAAACGCTGAACATTAAACTAAATAGATACAACTTCTGTCGCTCTGAAACGTTCTCCCCGCTAGAGACATCCAAGCCCGGAATATACGTTTGCGGAGCATTTTCTTCTCCCAAAGACATTCCTGAGAGCGTGGCGCAGGCGAGTGGGGCCGCGGCAAAAGCGGCTAGCTTGATTTCGTCGGAGAGAGGGACGCTCACAACCGCAAAAGAGTATCCACCAGAGAGAGACGTATCCGATGAGGAGCCCCGCATTGGAGTTTTTGTTTGCCACTGCGGCATAAATATTGGGGGAGTCGTCGATGTGCCAGAGGTCGTCGAGTACGTTAAAACGTTGCCAAATGTTGTTTGCGCAGAGCATAATTTGTACACGTGCTCAGAAGACGCTCAGAAGAGGATAAGGGAAACAATAGAGGAACAAAACCTTAACCGCGTGGTTGTGGCGTCGTGCACTCCAAGAACTCATGAACCGCTTTTAAGAGAAACCATCCGGAAAGCCGGGCTTAACGTTTACCTCTTTGAGATGGCAAACATTCGTGACCAATGTAGCTGGGTTCACATGCATGAACCTGAAGAAGCGACTGAAAAAGCGAAGGATCTTGTCAGATCCATTGTCGCCAAAGCCCGCTTGTTGAAGCCTCTCAAGAATCCGGTGATAGATGTTACGCCCACGGGTCTAGTGATCGGAGGCGGCTTGTCAGGAATGACTGCAGCCTTAGAATTGGCGAAACAAGGCTTCGAGGTCCATTTGGTGGAGAAGGAGAAGGAACTGGGAGGCCACCTGCGCCATATACATTATCTTCTTGGATCTGAGGCCCCGCAAGAAAAGCTGAAATCGATCGTAAAGGAAGTCGATGGGAACGAGAAAATTCATGTTTATCTAAATTCTGAAATCTCCGATGTTGAGGGATATGTTGGAAACTTCAAGACGACCCTTAGTTGTGGTGGAGAAAGAAAGGAGATAAACCATGGCATTGTGATAGTTGCCGCTGGAGCCATGGAGTATGAGCCGACAGAGTATCTCTATGGTGTCGACAAAACGGTTTTGACTCAGCGTGCATTAGAAGAGAAGCTGGCTAATGGGCAGTTTAGCGCTAAGACTGTGGCAATGATTCAATGTGTTGGTTCTAGGAATGAAGAGCGTCACTACTGCTCGCGAATATGCTGTTCTCAAGCCGTAAAAAATGCATTAAAGATTAAGGAGCTAAGCCCTGAAACAGACGTCTACGTCCTGTACAAAGACATGAGAACATACGGGTTCATAGAGGATTACTATCGTGAGGCTGCAAGTAAGGGAGTCTTATTCATACGCTATGACGATGAAAACAAGCCGAAGGTTATTCAAGAGGATGGCAAGCTCAAAATGGTGGTCTGGGAGCCAGTCGTCAAGATGTGGCTGACAATTGAGGCGGACCTTTTGGCGCTGAGCGTAGCCACCATTCCAAATCAAGACAACGATCACATAGCAAAAATGCTGAAAGTTCCACTCAACCAAGACGGATTCTTCTTGGAAGCACACATGAAGCTCCGTCCCGTTGACTTCGCAACGGATGGCATATTCCTTTGTGGGTTGGCTCACTGGCCGAAATCAATCGAAGAGAGCATTTCACAAGCATCCGCAGCTGCGGCGCGAGCAATCACGATTTTGTCCAAGAAAGTATTGGAAGTAGAAGGAGCAGTGGCCAGAGTTAACGAAGACTTCTGTAGTGGATGCGGATTCTGCGAGCCCGTTTGCGAGTATGGCGCCATCAAGATGGAAGAGATGAATGGAAAGTCGAGGGCACACGTTATCGAGGCTCTATGTAAAGGTTGTGGCGTCTGTGGCTCCACTTGCCCTGCTAAGGCCATATCCATGCTTCACTTCACTGACGACCAGATTCTTGCCCAAGTTCGGGCCGCGTTGATGGAGGAAGGAAAATATGACTAAACCTGGATTTGAACCAAAAATTGTGGGTTTCCTTTGCAACTGGTGCTCCTATGCCGGTGCCGACCTAGCAGGTGTTAGCCGAATCCAATATCCTCCAACCCTTAGAATCGTGAGGGTGATGTGTAGCGGAAGAGTTGACCCAGTTTTCATCCTCGAAGCCTTCCGAAGCGGAGCAGACGGAGTTCTCATCGCTGGCTGCCACTCTGGCGACTGTCACTACCTCTCTGGAAATTACAAAGCACAACATAGAGTTTTAATGTTGAAGAAGGTCTTGGAACATTTAGGTCTAAAACCTGAGCGTTTACGACTGGAGTGGGTCTCGGCGTCTGAAGGAGAGAGATTCGCAACCATTATTAAGGACATGACGAAGGAAATAAAGAAACTCGGACCGAGCCCACTAAGGGCTGGAGGAACAAGCAATGGCTGAAACAAAGAAAAAGCCACAAGCAGAGGCAACTAAAAAAACGATGGTCAAATCAAGCGAAATGGATCCACGCTTCAAATACGATATAAGCAAGTTTCCCGGAGCCGAAAAGATCGCGTTATGCTTCCAATGCGGAACTTGCACAGCCGACTGCCCAATCGCGCGGTTTGATGATTTCTACCGACCCAGAAAACTCATTCGAATGACGCAACTAGGCCTGAAAGACAGACTCCTTTCCAACGATGTCATCTGGCTCTGTTCTACCTGCTTTACGTGTATCGACCATTGCCCGCAAGATGTGGGAATCGCCAGCATTGTACGGGCGCTTCGAAACTTAACTGTAGAAAGGAGCCACATGCCTGCCGTGTACAAGGAGTTAGCTTCTAACATCCGGAAAACAGGCTATGCCTACACGATTCCAAACATGCGGCTGAGAAAAAGGCAAGAGACAGGATTGCCCTCTCTGCCAAAGGCCAACTTAGAAAGCATCACCAAACTTTTCGACGTTACCGGTTTTTCGAAGACGCTTGAGAAGGAGAAGACCTAAAAAATGCCAGAGTTAAAGTACCTATTTTTTCTAGGATGCGTTACTCCGTATAGAATCGCTAGTTACGAGATTTCCGCTAGAAAAGTTCTCGATAAACTTGGCGTAGAATTGGTGGAGATGCCAGAGTTCAACTGCTGTGGATTTCCATTGGATCCAGTAAATCACGACATGATGCTCACCTTGGCGGCACGAAACCTCTGTTTAGCGGAGCAACAGAACTTAGACATCCTGACTCTGTGCAACGGCTGTTTCGGCATCCTAAACCACGTCAACAAAGAACTCAAAGAAGACAAGAAACTCAGGGAGAAAGTCAACGACTACTTGAAGGAAATCGGCATGGAGTTTAAAGGAACAGTAAAGATCAAACACCTCATTCACGTGCTCTCAACAGACATCGGCTTCGAAAAAATCAAAGACGCCGTTCAGAAGCCACTTAATCAGCTCCAGGTGGCGCAGCATACTGGATGTCACGTCGTTCGTCCTGCGAAAGAAGTAGGCATTGACGACCCAGAAAATCCTAAGGTTCTCAAAACCCTAATTGAGGCAACTGGAGCGAAATACTTGGACTACATAGATGAACCTGAGTGCTGCGGCGGACCCATAGTCGGCGTAAACGACCAAATTCCCCTCCGGTTGGCTAAAGAAAAACTTGGCCATATCAGGAGTGTTGGGGCCCAAGCTTTGATCACTGTGTGTCCTTACTGTCACATGATGTTTGACATCAATCAACCCAGAATAGAACGAACCTTCAACGAAACCTTCGGCATTCCAGTACTTCACTACACGCAACTCCTAGGATTGGCAATGGGCTTCAACCCCGACGAACTAGCCTTGAGCCAACTTAGAGTCGATGCATCCAAGGTTTTGAAACTCATCTAATCAGAGAGATCGCGCTGGAGAATACATATTCAAAAGCGTCACCAAAGTTGGAAACGATGGGCAGTCCCAAAACTGAAACGAATAATATTGAGGTCACTTTGAAAACCTGGCTATCTGACGCTCAGCGAGTTGTCATTGCCGGGATCGGGAATCCTCTTCGAAAGGACGATTTCGTCGGCACAAAAATCGTAAAAGACTTGTATGGCAAAGTCTCCAAACGCGTTTATCTGATAGAATGTGAAACCGTCCCCGAGAGCTTCATAGAACCAATAACAGAATTCAACCCCACCCACATATTAGTCGTCGACGCTGCCGCATTAGACCTTGATCCTGGTTCTTCGAAACTCATAAATCCCGATCAGATAGCCAATCAACCAGCCATATCAACCCACGCTTTGCCTCTCCAAATATTCTGCAGATTCCTTGCAAAGACAACAGATGCCAAGGTTGCTATACTGGCGATACAGCCGGAGGACGCCACGTTCGGAGAGGGCTTAACTAGCCAGGTAGAAAAAACCGCGAAGCAACTGGGTCGTCTTCTATCGGAAATTCTCCCTTAGGTAACGTGGGCAGAGGTTAAAGGAACGGGTTGAGCCCATTAGAGGAGGCACGAAGGTGATAACCTAGGCCTTGGATCAGGGTACGCGCGCATTGGCAGTTATCTTTCTCCTTTGATCCAGCCTTTGATTCCCAACTCTTTGACCGTTATCGTAACGGACTCAGGCTCGTGTACCTTGTGTTTGCCACTTTCATCCAGATATAGTATCTTTGGGTTAAAGTGAAATGTTCCTTTCGTCTTTGGTCGTAGGACGAGCTTGACCTCTTCAGTTTTGAGTGGGCCAAGGCTTTTTTCTTTCATGTTCAAAGAGCGGTGTTCAACGCGGTATTTTTCAGGCTTCTTCCTCAGTTCAAAGCCTGTGGGGATGATCTCTTCAACCTTGATCAAGGAGGCAGGACCGTTTCCAGTGTTGGCGAGTTCTATCTCCAAGCCAAGATCTTCTCCAACATTAACCTCCAGAAAGCTGAGGATCAGGGTTGCTTGTATATTTGCGTGCTCAAATTTTTCAAGGCCAACAGCCTTTTCCTTGTCGGGAAGTGGAGTTGAGAAGGTCGCTGTCGTTGCGACAGCGGGTGGGGCATGGAATACCTCGCTTAAGGACATAGCCAGCTGCATTTCCTCTCTGACTTCTTCCAAAAGTCTTTGAACCATATCACTCTTTTCAGGGTGTTTTGCTCTGCGATATAAGCCAATGGATGTCTCCAAGACCTTTTCTGCCATGGAATAGTATTTCGCCTTCTTCTCGACATCTCTCGCCTTCTTTGCGTCGTCCACATACAAGTAAGCATCGAAGAGTCGTTGAGTAGCTTTCGCATACTCTGAAGCGGTTTTGAAGCCGGCTCTTACATAGTAGCTTGCTGCACTCTCCAAGTGTTGCGTTGTAGTTGAGTACAGTGCTGTATCCCTTGTAGCCTCAAATCTGGCTCCCGCTTCTAGCCCCTTGCAAAAACAACTGTGACCCAAAGCCAATACCTTGGCTTTTTCATCGAAGCTATATTCTTTCGCTTTCTCGAAGAGTTCCGCTGCCTCCATATACAAATCAGGTGAGATCCTCGCCTCCGCGAGCGTCATCTTCTGCCAAGCTCGGCAGAGATAGATAATAGGTCTCAACTCCATGTGGTTTGGTTCATACTCAATTGACTTATCCATCCTTTCGAATGTTTCGGCTGCCAAGCTATATCTTTTCGAGCTTGAAGTATGGTCACCCAGCCTGTCGAGGGTTCTCGCTTCCTCGACAGCGATTCTTCCCAAGCAGTATTCATGCCTGAAGTCTGAGGCTTTGACAAGTTCGGTGGCCATACTTTTCTCGTCCGCGCTTTCGATCTTGTCCAAGCTGGTTTCGAGTGAGAGTTTGGCTTCGTTGAACAGCTCAGCAGTTTTTTTAAAGGCTTTTTTGGCCTTTTGGCTCTCTTCTTTCCTGCTTAAGTGTTCGCTGCGTTCCAGTTGGGCCCAGGCCAGATAGTTTGGGGCGAGATATTTCCACAATCTCGTCGACGCGTGCAAGTTGGCTGCCTTTTTGTAACATTCCATTGCTTGACCGTACTCTCCCTTTGCATGAATGCGCCTTGCTTTCTCGATTTCGCTCCACGCCTGCATGTAAATGGCGTAGTCTGAATAGAAATTTCTGAGTCGTGGCAGTGTCTTGGCAGCTGCGTTATAGCTTTTTGATGCTGCTTTGAAGTTTTCTGCAGATTCCGCGTAGTTTTGCAGCTTGTTGTAGGTTTCAGCTAGTTGCCAGTAGCTCTCGGCAGCACGACTGGGCAATTGAGCTTTTTCGTATGTTTCGACAGCACTCTTCAAGACCTCTATTATCCTGTTGAAAAGGCCAGGAGTTCCAGTTAATAAGTAAAGTTTATCGAGGATTCCTCCGAGGTAGCGGTAATATCCTCCAAGCGCAGCGTGCTGTCCTTGACTAAAGGTTCTTTGCTTCAAGCAAAGATTTATGCAAGTCTCTGAACTCTTTATTGCCTCGTCCAGAAGTTCTAGTTTCTGTTTTTCCTCCTTCTCTAATTCTGCGAGTTCGGATTGTATCAAGGCCAGATAATTATGATACACGCCGTGATTCCAAAAATGGTATGGCATTGCCTGCTCCAGAGCTTTGATGTTTTCTTTTCTGCATCGTAATGACTCTTCAAGGAGTCGCTTCTTTAGATCCAGGTCTGTTTCCATGGTTGATAGCAGAGATAGAGACTTGCTAAGGGGGTGAAGGATTAGCCATGTAGCTCTTACGGAACCTGAGCGTCTCGCATATTCCAGGCCTTTTCTTCCAGCCTTGATTGATTTCTTGAGGAGAAGGCGCCTTTTGTGAGAGCTCGTTTCGGCAGAGGTGGCTAGAAGAATGTGGTTTTCTGCGTACCAATAGTAACTGGACGCCACCTCCTGATCGTTGGAGATCAATCTGAAATGGTGAATGGCATCGTTGCTATACTTCTCGCATTCTCTTGATTCCTCTTTTATCTTTTCTGGGTCTTCCTCTGCAACCATTTTCCAAGCTATCAGATGTGCCAACAAATAGGATGCTCGTCCGATTAGATAATTGTCCTTTGTGTGAATGCCATTCTGTAGTGCAATTTCGAAATGCTTCGCGGCGGAATCTGGACGGTCAGCGAAACTAACAATAGCGGTCCCTAACCAGATGTTTGACATGCTCAAAAGAAAGCTGTCGCCGATTTTCTCAGAAAGCTCCAGGGCTTTTTTCGAATAGTTTAAGGCTGTCTGTTCAGATTCTCTCTCTTGCTCTGGTTCCAGAACCTTTGCTGCAGTGCTGTAATGAATACTTGTCGTGTAGTAGGCTCTAGCAAGCTCGTATTCCTCCCCCAGTTCAGAAAATATAGCAATTGCCTTGTCCCCATAGTTCAATGCTTCCCTCAGCATTTTCCGCCTTTTCTGTTTATCCCACTCAAG
>CAYGAE010000002.1:0-46958 GCA_964347855.1 uncultured Candidatus Bathyarchaeia archaeon | reverse complement strand
TGCTTGACGAACTTTTCGCCGGATTGGATGAAGAGACTCGAAACTTCCTTGTGGACAACTTCAAAACCCTACAGGGAAAAACTCTGTTAGTGTCATCTCATTCGAGAAACTGGGCAGAACAACTTTGCAGAAGAAGTCTTCTTTTTGATAAAGGAAACCTAATTCAGGACACCTTCTCTGGGTGACACCCATGGGATTTTTCTCAGCCTCGATTGGGATAGCTGCGAAGGATCTTAAGGTAGAGTTTAAGAGAGCTTATGAAATTCTGTCCATTCTCACCTTCTCAGTGAGTTCGATTCTCATTTGCAGTTTTGCTTGGGGTGGTGCTATAGCCGCTAGTCCAGAGGTGACCTCAGCAGCTTTGTGGATTATACTTTTCTTCACCAGCGTTTTGACCTTCACAACATCGTTCACTAGGGAGATGGATCGAGGAACCCTTGGAGGCCTCAAAACCCTTCCATGCTCACCCGCATCAATACTCTTTGGAAAAACCCTGTATGCCACGGTGCTGCTTCTCCTTGTGGAATGTGTAATGCTTCCCTTCTCCTTTGTATTCCTAAACCTTAGAATACCTGCGAGATTGTTGGATTTTCTGCTTGTCTTCCTACTGGGGATTATTGACCTTTCAATTGCTGGATCGTTTGTTTCTGGTCTCGTCATGTTTTCAGAGGGAAAAACCCTCCTTCTATCCTTTCTGCTTTTTCCCGTTTGTGTGCCGGTGCTTGTTCCGTCGGTTCTGGCCACTGTCAAGATTTTGAACAGTGTCGCCGCAGTTGATGTTATGTCAGAATTAAGATTGCTCATTGCCTTCCTTGTATCTGTTGCAGCTGTAGCGAATCTAACGTTTAAATTTGTGTTGGAAGAATAGGCTCCCTATTCAAGTTTTACTTCAGACAAGAGAGATCTTGGGTTTGAATTCGCTCCAATAACCACATCTGAGACCAATAGTTCGCGTCTGCCCCCATACAACCGTGGAATACGATGCGCGCGCATCCTTAATTTGGAAGAGAGTTAGGTTTAAGCGAACCCATGCTCCATAGATTTCCAAATAGACAAGTGACACGATTTTTATTAAACTACATGGACTATTAACTTAGACAGTCGAAGGAAACTTCCGTTCATGACTGATGAGATCATTGGGCGTGGCACTTGGTACGATAAAACCGCCGTTGAGATCATAGAGAGGGAGCGAAAGCTAGGTAGAAGCCTCGACTTGATCAGGACTGAGATGGGAATTGGCGCTTCGGGTCTTCCCCACATTGGCAGTTTCTCAGACGGTGCAAGATCATATGCGGTGACATTGGCTGTTCAAGAACAAGGATTCCGTTCGGAACTAATCGCCTTTTCGGATGACAAAGACGGACTGAGAAGGGTCCCTGCTGGATTTCCACGTTGGTTGCAGAAGTATTTGGGTTTTCCAGTTACTTCCGTTCCGGATCCGTATAAGTGCCATAAGAGTTTCGGAGCCCATGTGATAGGGCTTCTTCAAGAAGCTTTTGACAAGTGTAGAATTGAATATAGATTATTCTCGGGAACAGAAGTCTACAGAGACGGCATCCTAAATGAGGAAATCAAAACATTGCTAATAAACGCTAAGCGAGTAGGTCAGATTATTCGAGAAGAAGTTGGACAAGAGAAATACGAGGAAGCCCTTCCATATTTTCCGGTGTGTTCCAACTGCGGTCGCATTTACACGACAAAGGCCTACGAGTTTCTTCCAAAAGAAAATAAAGTCCTCTACACCTGCAAAGGAATGGAAATAAAGGGAAAATGGCTCAAAGGATGTGGACACCAAGACGAAGTTGACTACAGAAAAGGAGAAGGAAAACTCAGCTGGAAAGCTGAATTCGCCGCTCGATGGAAAGCCTTAGACATACGCTTTGAAGCATACGGAAAAGACATCGCTGATTCTGTCAGAGTAAACGACCGAATCAGCCGAGAGATTCTGGGTTATGAGCCGCCCATGCATGCCCAGTACGAAATGTTTCTAGACAAGAGTGGAAGGAGAATTTCCATGTCTGTGGGAAACGTGTTCACCCCTCAAGTGTGGTTCCGATATGGGTCACCCCAGTCGTTGGTTCTGCTTACTCTGAAACGTTTTGTGGGAACCCGGGCTGTCTCTGCTACTGACATACCTCAATACGTGGACGAACTGGACGAACTTGAGAGCATCTACTTTGGAGAAAAACCTATCGCCGATGAAAAAGAACTAGCTAAAATCACAGGTCTTTATGAATACTGCTGGTCATTGAAACCGCCAACCGAACCTACAATTCATGTGTCCTACAATCTACTCACATATCTCGCCAAGGTTGCTCCAAAAGATGCTGAAACAGAATATATCACAGAGAAACTCCGAGAATATGGATACGTAAAAGATGAAACTCCGGAGAGGTTGAAACAGAGAATTGAATTCGCGTTAAATTGGGTGAGAGACTTCATTGAAATCAAAGAAAAATCCGTAAAATTGAGCAGTCAAGAAACGGCGGCTGTCGAAGAACTGATTCAAGTCCTCCAAGAGGAAAGGGACCAAAACAAGATACAAAGCGCCATCTTCGACGTCTCAAGGAAGCATGAAGTTCCTCCTAGAAAGCTCTTCAAGGCTCTTTATGCTATTCTTTTGGGAGTGCCTGAAGGCCCACGACTAGGCCCATACGTGATTGCCATGGGAACCAAAAACGTAATCAATGCATTGAGAAGAGCTATCCAAGCGCAAGCAGAGAAAACCCTTTGACCCGAGGTTTATAGTTGTCATTTCGGGTCCGGGCGCACGCGTATTTCCAGTAACAGAGGTTTACCTCAGGAGAAGATACACCGAAATCAACAAGAGAATTGGAAGTGAGATAACCCCACAAACATTGAGAGATTGGATCTGTTCCGAAATGGGTGAATTGGAAGTTTCAGCGCGCGCGCTCGTCACCGTAGTAGTTGTTGACAGCTCGTTTGGTGCCGCCGTAGGGCCTGAGCGGTGCGTCGTTAAACTCTGTTTGTCTGTGCAGAACAGTCAGTTTAGAAGACTCCCTATTGTCATTATTAATTTACTACCGTAATAAGACTACCCCGTTTTGAGCTTCTTTTTTCTCGAGAGCTTTTGCAAAAAACCAGGTGCGCGCGCATTTTATTGGAAGTTCTCGTTTGCCAAACAACACTTTATATGTCTTGATCCAACACACTAGATGTGAAGCATGATATTTAAGAGGGAAAGAAACTGTCAGAGAACTCTGAAAAGAAGGCAGTTAGAATTCTTGTATGGATTAGGGCGTTAAGAGCCCCCTTCTTTACTGCGGTTTTTATTCCTGTGTTTCTCGGCACGGCGGTGGCTTGGTTATCCACTAGAGCCTTCAGCCCAACATATTTTGTGCTAAGTCTGATAGGTGCGGTGTGTATAAATGCTGGAACAAATCTTGCAAACGATTATTTTGACTATAAGAGCGGATGCGATTCGATCAATACAGATTTCAGCTCGCCATTCAGTGGGGGAAGTGGCTTGCTTCCCAAGGGTGTTCTGAACCCGAGAGAGGTTTACATAGCATCTCTGGTTTCCTTTATTTTTGCCGGCCTCATTGGGGTATTCCTTGCTGTAACTCGGGGATGGGTTATTGTCGTTCTTGGTCTTACAGGCGTCTTTTCAGGGTATTTCTACACGACTCAATTAGCCACTCGAGGCGTTGGGGAGTTTATTGTAGGTCTAAATTGCGGGCCACTCGCAGTTATAGGGAGTTATTACGTACAAACACAGACCATTGCATTAGAACCAATAATAGCATCCATTCCTCTAGGGATGTTGATTCTAGAAGTGCTTTGGATAAACGAGATTCCAGACTATTATGCAGATGCTAAAGCGGGAAAAAGGACGCTCGTAACTAGGATTGGAAGAAAAAGGGCTGCAGACATTTATGGCATACTTATGTTTTCCACATACGCTGTGATAATGTTAGGAGTCTCTTTGTCGCTGATGCCAGTGGTCACGTTGCTTTCATTTCTGACGGCTCCCATGGCCATAAGAGCTGTATTTGTCGCCAGAAGGAATTATGAAGATCCATCCAAGCTTATTCCAGCGAATGCAGCTACAGTTCTGATACACCTGTTGACTGGTCTACTGCTGTGCACAGCATATGTGATTACAGGTTACATAACCGGCCTGTAACTCCCTGAAGACAACCACTGTGCACAAAAAGGAACACGAGTGCGCACGGGCAAAGCTATTGAAACTCCCGTTGCCTTGAAAAGGGCTCGTGATCATAGCTGCAGAACATGTCAAAATCAAAGTGTCATACTAGGTTGCTTGCGACAATGTGCGCGCGCTTAGAGTGTCTTCTTGTCACTGTTACCCAGCAGACCTTCTTCTAGTGAAGAAGAGAACAAACACTGTGACTGCTGCTAGCACTAGGAAAAGTGTGAGGCCGGGAAACTCAGGGATGATAGATATTGTGAAGTTATACGTGGCCCACGCGTCACCGCCAGCGTCGCCACCACCGTCTGCAGCTAATCCGGCAACGTTAAAGGTAACATCACCTCCTGTCGGTGCAGTCCAGTTGAAAGCCCAGCTTCTTTGATGCCATCCAGCATCTGTGTGGGTAAGTTCTCCGCTCATTAACTGGGTGTTCGTACCATTTGTAACTACCAGCGTCCCGGCAGTTACTGAGAGGTCGAAGCCACCATCGTTTCCAGGCACGTCGGTGCTTGTCACCGTGACAGTCAGCGAGTAGTCTTTACTAGGTTCGTACATCCCAGGTAGCCCGTTGATGGTGACGCTTGTTCCACTGCTAGGGCTGCCGCCATGACACCCCCCGCATCCATCAGATTTGTTATCTATTCCTTGTGGGTATGAATAGATATTCGTGACGCTGAAAAAGGCCCCAACGAAGATTAATGTCGAAATGCCAACTAGAATCAACTTCAGTTCCTTGTTCATCGCAATCTCCCTCTGTGCTCATCGTCGTTCTATGTATGCATGTTTCTGCCATATATATTTTAGCGCGGCGCGCGCGCCCTGTTCCTAGGTTCATTGATTTCAATGCGCCTGCGGACACCATTGCTTAACACAAAAAGAGGATTAGGGGTTTTTTAGCAAGTGAAGAGACGTTTTTGCCATTCCATCAATGCCTCAGCTTTTTTGCGTTCTGCTTCCAACAAAGTAGTTTCCACTTCCCTCTGATATTTGTAATAGTTGTTCTCTGAATTACCGGCGTGGCCCATTTGTTTTTGATCGCTTGAAAGCTCCTCAAAGCCTCCATTCATCCCCATTAATCGAAGCACTCTTCCTTTCAAAGAGACTTTTCTTCGTGGCTTTATTTCTTTCATCTCAATTGGGCGCACACCAGCCAACGCCTTGTCCAGGTGGATTTCCTCTTCTCCTTTCCTTTTCATTTCACTCACCTCCTTAACCTCTGTCCTACGCACATGTTTGTGCTCTCTCATTTGCGTATTTCGTATTACATAATTTGTAATTGACCTCTCAATTTAAATCTTTCTCTCTTACACAAAATTGAAAACATGAGTTACCACTTACACAATCTATAAATACCCTCGACACGTGCGAGGCAGTGTTCTAGCCATTGAGGATGAGAGGGAGATTCAGCGCATAATAAGAAGATCGCAACTTCGCTAGCGAATGGAAAAGCCTCCCGATGTGAGATTCTGAAAGCCTTCTGTAGCGCCTGCACAATTATAAGACAAAAGGGAATGATGTGCGAACTCTGCAAGCGTTCGGACCCGCTGATTGAGGTCGAAGGCTGCTCCTTCTGCCTAACTGAATCTTAGCTTTCTGGGAGCCAACCGCGAACAAAGGGTGAGGCCAATGGGTCTTGAAGGTAAGAGGCAGCGCGCGCAATTGCAAAATGTATAAATAATATTATTTCTTTGATAGAAATCTCTGATAGACTTCGAGTGGTTTGGGATGGAGAAAGAACAGGTAATTGATTTTGGTGATCTCGATCCGTATTTTAAATATGAGGTTTCCAATCAACCAGGGGGTGAAAATGTAAAGCAATGCTTTCACTGTGGTATTTGTGCCGTTTCATGTCCCGTGAGGAGAATCGACGATGACTATAACCCAAGAAAGATAATTAGAATGATTCTATACGGGATGAAGAACGAGCTACTCTCCAGTGAGACCATCTGGAAATGCGTCCACTGCCATACCTGCTACGAACGATGTCCTCAGAATGTGAAGTTTGCTGAGGTCGTTGAGGCATTAAAGATTCTTGCAGTGAAAGAATCAGAAAAAGGGAACATCCAGATCAAAGGCCCAAAGTTTTTGTTTGACTCAACCTTCGCAGATAGCATAAAGCATTATGGGCGCGTATTTGAGACGGCTCTGATTATGAGATACATGTTGAAACGAAAGAACCTGAAATTTACGCTATCATATTTTCCCTTGGGACTGAAGATGGCACGAAAACGAAAATTGAGCCTGTTTCCGAGTAAAATCAAAGGTCTCAAGGAAATAGAAAGGCTATATGCAGAAACTCAGGTGGTGTGAAGTGGAGATTTCTTATTATCCAGGGTGCTCACTTGAATCTTCTGCAAAAGAGTACCAATCATCCACAAACGCAGTTTGCCAGAGACTTGGAGTAGACCTTGTAGAAATTCAAGATTGGAATTGTTGCGGTGCACTAGAGGTTAGTTCGCTGAACCCATTGCTTTCGTTGGCTTTACCAGCAAGAAATTTGAAAATTGCATCCGAAGAGTCAGACAAGCTGGTAGTAACATGCAATGCGTGTTTGAACAATCTTGTTAAGGTTCAGTGGAGGCTTTCTAGGAACGGAGAGCTCAAGAACAAGATAAATCAGCTTTTGAATTATGATTTTCGTGAAATCGAAATAAAGCATCTTCTAGATTTGATTTTGAACGATATAGGTTTGGAGAAAGTAAAGGAGCATGTACAAAGACCGCTCAAAGGGTTAAAAACTGTTTCTTATTACGGTTGTCTAATAGTTAGGCCATCCAAAATCCTTAATTTTGATGACCCAGATGACCCAGAGTCACTCGATAAGCTCGTCTCAAACCTAGGTGGAGACCCCCTCGAGTTCTTTGGCAAAACAAAATGTTGCGGCGGCGGCTTACTCATGACACACCAGAACATGGCGTTTGAGTTAACAAAAGAGATCGTCGTTGAGGCAGAGGAACGTGGAGCACAGTGTATCATCGTTACGTGCCCCCTTTGCCATATGGCACTTGAAACCTTACAAAATAAGATCATGGCAAAAATGGATAGCAAACGCGAAATTCCCATCCTCTATTTTACCCAACTCATGGGGCTTTCGTTCGGCATCCCTCCAAAGGAGCTTGGTCTTCACAAAAACATGATTCCCACGAACTCAGTAATTGACTTCGTCAAGTAAATCAAAATTGGTGACACTCGTGGGACTTGTGGGAGCTGTTGCTATAATCGGTGGGGGAATATCAGGGATATATGCATCTCTCGAACTTGCAGAGTCAGGTTTTAAAGTGTACCTCATTGAGGACAGCCCCACCATTGGGGGAAGGATGCTCCAGCTTGACAAAACGTTTCCAACAAATGATTGCGCCATCTGCATTCTGGCTCCCAAATTGGCCGAGGTTTCGCGGCATCCAAACATAGAGTTGCTCACATACTGTGAATTGCTGTCTATTACCGGGAAGGCAGGAGATTTCGAAATCGAGTTGCGTAAGAAAGCGAGGTTTGTGGACGAGCAAAGGTGTACAGGGTGTGGAACATGTTCTTCGAAATGTCCAGTAAAAATTCCAGATGTGATGAATGAGAACATCGGTCTTACTAAGAGCATAAGGGTTCCTCTCCCTCAAGCGGTCCCTCTTGTCGCCTTAATCGATAAGAAACACTGTCTTTACTTCACCAAAGATGTTTGTCGGATATGCGAGAAGATTTGTGAAGCCAAGGCCGTGAACTTTGCCCAAAAAGATGAAAATGTGAGTTTGAAGGTTGGGGGCATTATCGTTTCTACTGGCGCAGAACCTTATGATCCAGCACTTGAAGCCGTATTGAACTACAAGCACGAGAATGTAGTTACATCTACGGAATTTGAGAGGTTTCTGAGCGCAAGTGGACCCACAAAGGGATCTATAATCAAGCCTTCAGACGGGACAAAACCAAAGAAGATTGGGTTTATTCAGTGCGTTGGGTCGAGGGACCCCAGCATAGGGAGGGAATTGTGCTCCGCCGTCTGCTGCATGTACGCGACAAAAGAAGCCATAGTCGCAAAAGAACACGACCCAGAACTAGACGTGCACATATTTTTCATAGATTTGAGAGCTTATGGAAAAGGGTTTGAGGAGTTTACAAAAAGAGCTGAGGATGAATATAATATCAAATACATCAGGTGCAAAGATGTTGAGGTGAAAGGAAACGTAAACAGTGATCTTCTCACAATCTACTATGAGGACCCGAAAGACAACGAATTCAAGACTATAGACCTTGATCTTGTGGTCCTTTCAGTTGGGTTGAAGCCACCAAAATCGCTGGAAAAATTAGCGAAAATGTTGAATCTAGAGCTGAATGAATATGGTTACGTCAAAACAAGACTTAACAAGCCACTGGAGACCAATATAGAAGGTGTATACGTTTGTGGAACAGCTCAAGGTCCAAAAGACATACCAGATTGTGTAGCACAGGCATGCGGAGCCGCTGCTAAGGCTAAGGCCCTACTTTCATCTGCTAAGAACCAGTTGACCATCGAAAAGGAATTTCCGGAAGAACGCCAGATTGAGGAAGAACCTCGGGTTGGTGTGTTTGTCTGTAACTGCGGCATCAACATTGGGGGTGTCATAAATGTACCCGAAGTGGTCAAATATGTTGGCACACTGGACAATGTTATTCACTGTGAAGAAAACCTCTACACATGCTCCCAAGAAACTCTAGAGAGAATAAAAGAGGTGATAGAAGAAAAGGACTTGAACAGAATTGTAGTTGCATCGTGCACCCCCAGAACTCACGAACACCTCTTCCAAAACACATTGAAGGAAGCCGGTTTGAACCCATATCTTTTTGAGTTCTGTAACGTCCGCGAACAGTGCTCTTGGGTACACATGAATCAAAAAGAGAGAGCTACAGCGAAGGCTAAGAATCTCATAGATATAGCGGTTGCAAAAGCAAGACTGTTGAAGCCACTGAAAAGACGAATGATCCCGGTTACGCAGAAGGCGTTGGTGCTAGGTGGAGGAATAGCCGGAATCACTGCCAGCCTAGATATTGCAAATCAAGGATTCGAGGTCTACCTTGTTGAAAAGAATAGCACCCTAGGCGGGTTTATCAAGAACATATGGAAAATCCAAGATGGGACCAAGACATATGACCTCCTGAAGGAAATTGTTCACAAAGTGAAAAGCGATCCGCGGATAAAGATATTTCTTGAATCAGAAGTAGAGGCAGTAACTGGCCACCTCGGTGACTTCAAGGCAATAATAACAACTCCGGAAGGTTCTAAGGAAATCGAATTCGGAGCTGCAATTATCGCTGTTGGGGCCAGTGTACTGGAACCTGCGGGCTACTACTATTACGGAGAAAACGAACGAATAATTACCCAAGAAGACTTGGAACAGATGCTTAAGAAAGGGTTCAACGCAAAGACTGTTGTTATGATCCAGTGCGTCGGTTCCAGAGAAAATGAAGGTAGAACCTACTGCTCAAGGGTTTGTTGCAGTGAAGCCATAAAGAACGCGATAAACATCAAGAAGATGAGCTTGGAAACGGAGGTGTACATATTATACAGGGATGTTAGGGCATATGGAATCTGGGAGACCATCTACAACGTTGCAAGAAGTATGGGTGTAGTTTTCATTAGATATACAGATGAACACAAACCAGTTGTGGACCCTGAAAACCTATCTGTTACGGTTGACGAACTCCTGTTGAAGGAAAAGTTGGTCCTCCACGCCGATTATGTGGTGCTGAGCAGTGCAATAACTCCACACAAGGATTACGAAAAGATTAGCAGACTATTTAAGGTGCCTTTAGATCCAAATGGTTTCTTCTTGGAGGCCCACGTGAAGCTTAGGCCCGTTGATTTTGCAACGGATGGAGTATTTGTATGCGGAACCGCCCATTACCCGAAGATGATCTACGAGAGCATAGCACAGGCGAGCGCAGCAGCGTCAAGAGCTACGACAATTCTTTCAAAGGACTACATTGAAAGCGAGGTGATCGTTAGTCGTATAACAGACAAAGAAAAATGTGTAGGGTGCGAACTTTGTGTGTTCCTATGCCCATTCAACGCTGTTGAAATTGGTGATGATGGAAAAGCAGAAGTCATTTTGGCGGCGTGCAAAGGTTGCGGTGTTTGTGCCGCGTCATGCCCCGAAAGAGCAATTAGCATTACACATTTCACTGATCAACAACTCATATCGCAGATAAGAGCGGCAAAGGTGATTGCATGAAAGAAGAGGATAATGAAGAGGATTTTGAACCTTTGGTGATTGCGTTCCTATGCAACTGGTGTTCTTACGCAGGTGCAGACTTTGCCGGAGTCTCAAGGTATCAGTATCCCACAAGCCTAAGAATCATCAAAGTGATGTGCAGCGGTAGAGTTGATCCTTTCCTGATTTTCGAGGCCTTTCGCGAAGGCGCCGATGGTGTTCTGGTAGCTGGGTGTCACCCTGGAGACTGCCATTACATAGCAGGCAACGTCGAGGCCCAGCAGAAGATGAAACATGTTGCTAGGGTGGTAGAAAGAAGCAAGATCCCTCCACAACGATTTAAATACCAATGGATCTCCGCATCAGAAGGAAAGCTCTTCGCACAGACTGTTGCAGAGTTTACTGACGAACTGAAGAAACTAGGACCCATTTCCAAAGAAATCATAGATGGCGTTCCTACCATGGATAAGATAGTTGCAGCTGAAAATGAGTTCCTAGAGTTCACGGTGAGGTGGATGATAGGTAAAGAGAAAGTACTTTTAGATGAAGGAAATGTCTACGGAGAAAAACTCGACCCCGATCACTTGACGACGATAGTCAATGAGGTTCTAGATACAAAATATCTAAAATTTCTAATTCTGAGGTTGCTTAAGGATTCGCCGCTTTCAGTTGTCGATCTATCAGAAAAACTAGAAATTGACCATACAGAGATTTTCGATTGCCTAATGCAGTTGAAAAACGAAGGTTCTGTCAGTATAGTTGGTTTCAAAGAGGATTATCCCGTTTTTCAAGTAATAGGTTGAATTATTGATATGAAAGGTTCTGTGATGGTCGTAGGAGGGGGAATAGCCGGGATTCAAGCGTCTTTGGATCTCGCAAATTCAGGTTTCAAAGTCTACCTTGTCGATCAAAAACCGAGTATAGGAGGAACCATGCCTCAACTGGACAAGACGTTTCCAACAAACGACTGTGCCATGTGCATTTTGTCACCGAAGCTTGTTGGCACTTACAGACATCCCAACATAGAGATAATAGGTAACGCTGATATCGTTGATTTCGGTGGTGTTGCAGGGGATTTTAAGGTAAAACTGTTGAAAAGACCGAGATATGTCGACCCTGAAAAATGCAACGGTTGCGGAGATTGCGCCAGATCTTGCCCGGTTCGAGCTCTCGATGCTTTCAACAGAAACCTCAGTAAGAAAAACGCTATCTCAGTGATGTATCCCCAGGCTGTTCCCCTCGTTTACTCCATCGATAGAAACGCATGCATTGGATGCGGACTTTGTGAGAAGGTTTGCAAGAGAAAAGCCATAGATTACGACCAGCAGATCAGCCCAACCGAATTAAATGTTGGAGCAGTTATTCTCGCCACAGGTGCAGGGCTTTTCGACCCGTCGACCATGAAAAAATATGGATATCATTATCCCGACGTGATTACAAGTGCTGAGTTTGAAAGAATTCTAAGTGCCAGCGGCCCTTACGGAGGTGTCGTCCTTCGTCCTTCAGACGGAAAAAGACCTAAAAACATTGGGTTTATTCAGTGCGTTGGCTCGAGGAACCCCAGCATAGGGAGGGAATTGTGCTCCGCCGTCTGCTGCATGTACGCGACAAAAGAAGCCATAGTCGCAAAAGAACACGACCCAGAATTAGACATAACAATCTTCTACATAGATTTACGTGCTTTTGGGAAGGGATTCGAAGAATTTACCGAGCGGGCAGTGAAAGAATATGGAATAAAATACATAAGATGCGAGGTTCCGGCGGTATCTCTCAACAAAGACAAGAGTGGTCTCACAGTTTTTTTCGAGGACCCTGTCACTCACGAACTCAAGAGCATGGATTTAGATCTACTCGTCCTCTCGGTGGGATTGACCCCGCCCAGCACTCTTCTCTCGCTCAAAGAAATCATGGGTCTAGAACTAAACGACTTCGGCTACGTGTACACAAGACTAACAACCCCTGTGGAAACCAACATTCGAGGGGTCTATGTTTGTGGCTCATCCCAAGGACCCAAGGATATTCCTGACTCAGTTGCACAGGCGAGCGCGGCAGCTGCGAAGGCAGAGGTCCTTCTGTCTTCTGCAAGGAATCAGCTGATTTCAACGAAGGAGTATCCGGAAGAGAAGGCAATTCCAGAAGAGCCAAGGATTGGCGTCTTCGTTTGTCACTGCGGCATAAACATCGGAGGGATTGTGAATGTTCAACAAGTGGTCGAATACGTGAAAGAATTACCGCATGTTGTTCATGCAGAGAGAAACCTATACACATGTTCTCAGGACACCCAAGAAAGAATAAAGCAGGTCATAAAAGAGAGAGATTTGAACAGGGTTATAGTCGCCTCTTGTACGCCAAGAACCCACGAATCCATCTTCAGAAACACTTGCAGAGAAGCCGGCTTAAACCAATACCTCTTTGAGTTCTGCAATATTAGAGAGCAGTGTTCATGGGTTCATATGAGGGACAAGAAAAGTGCCACAGAAAAAGCTAAAGATCTCCTCAGGATGGCTGTTGCAAGGGCTAGATTTCTGAAGCCTCTTGAAACTAAATTAGTTCCTGTAAAGAAGAGTGCTCTGGTCATCGGTGGCGGCATTTCAGGGATGACAGCGAGCTTGGACATTGCAGATCAGGGCTTTGAAGTCTATCTTGTAGAAAAGCGCGACCGACTTGGCGGATTTATGCGCAGTATAGAAGAGATACAGGATGGAACAAAGACAATTGAAATCCTTGATGAAATAATAAAGAAGGTTGAAAATCACCAAAAAATCACAGTATTTAGAAATTCAGAAGTCATGGAAGTCGATGGTTTCGTCGGAAACTTTAGAGCGAAAATCGACACGGAAGGAAAAGTTGAAGAAGCGGAATTTGGAGCAGCGATAATTGCAGTTGGTGCGGAGATGCTAGAACCCCGGGGTCTCTTTCACTATGGAGAAAGTAACAAGATCATTACTCAGAAAATTCTGGAACCTATGATCACTGGAAAATGGCTGTGGGATGACAAGAAGGCCGTAAAGACTGTTGTCATGATCCAATGTGTAGGTTCCAGAGACGAAAATAGACCGTACTGTTCCAGGGTTTGTTGTACAGAGGCAATAAAAAACGCGATCAGAATTAAGAAGCAAAACCCCGATACGGAAGTGTACATACTTTACCGGGACATACGTGCTTATGGGCTGTGGGAAGCATTATACAGAGAGGCAAGAGACCTCGGAGTAGTCTTTTTGAGCTATACGAATGAACAGAAACCATCAGTTGATCCAAAGAATTTGACAGTTGAAATATATGATCCGATGTTCGATTCAAAATTGAGATTGAGGCCAGACCTCATAGTTCTGAGTAGCGCAATACTACCGAGAGACGATTATGATAAGCTAAGCAAAATGTTCAAAGTTCCCCGTGATGCCAATGGTTTCTTCTTGGAGGCCCACGTGAAGCTTAGGCCCGTTGATTTTGCAACGGATGGAGTATTTGTATGCGGAACCGCCCACTATCCAAAGATGATCTACGAGAGCATAGCACAGGCGAGCGCAGCAGCGTCGCGTGCCTGTGTGATATTGTCGAAGGATTATATAGAATCTGAAGGTGCCATAAGCGTGGTCGATGAGGAGAAATGTAAGGGCTGTGGTGTTTGTGTTGAGGTGTGTCCTTTCAGAGCAATAGAACTTCAACCCGAGGAAATGATCATGGAGAAAGTTGTGTTCCTAACAAGGAAGGCTCATATCAACCCCATAATATGCAAAGGCTGTGGATCATGTGCCGTGGCATGCCCTGTCGGAGCAATAACTCCTCAGCACTTCTCAAAACAACAAATTGAGGCAAGCTTACAAGCAGCCATCATCAAACCTCAAGAGACAGCGGATTTACTCCCCATACCAGTGGTCGTAAAATCTCAGAAACGTTCAGGTAGTTAGTGGTCGTTTCTAAGTTTACGTGGTTTCTGCGGGCTTTAGGATTATGTCAACTTTGGCTGCTGCACAGCTTCCCTGTGCCATCGAGTAGGCGATGTCTTTTAACCCGCTTGCTGCACCTGCGACAAAAACACCTTGTACGTTTGTGCTGACGGGCCTTTCTGTTATATGGAAAAATCCTGAATCCGATATCTCGAGATTCAACTTATTCTTGAAAAAGGTAGTGGTTGGATCGGGAACTCCTCCGATAGAAAGCACTACGAGGTCAGACTCGAGGAAGACTAAATCATTTTCTAATGTATCTTCAACCTGAACTACAAGAGTATCCTTAGCTTTCCTAACTCTTGCAGGTTTTCCTCTGAGAAATTGGACGCCCAACAGTCTAGCATTATTATAGTCAAACTCGCTTTCATAGGGAGTTCTTATGTCCATATATAGTATGGTTATCATCATTTCTGGATGCATTTTCTTGATCTGCTGTGCGAACTTAATGGCATACCTGCAGCAAAAGGATGAGCAGTAGGTATTAGTATTGTTGTCCCTCGAACCAACACACTGGATTATGGATATGGAGTTTGGTTTTTTCAAACTCGAAGGTCTTACAAGGTTTCCCTTCCTAAGCATTTCCTCTAACTCTAAAGAAGTGATCACATCTTCATATCTGCCGTATCCATACTGCCTTAATGGCGACGGGTCAAAAGGCTTGAACCCAGTAGCTAAGATAACGGCGTTGACATTTAAACTCCTTTCTTCATTTGAACCATTCACTTTAACCTTGAACTCTGGAAATTCTCCCCTAACATCTAGAATTTCAAAGTCTTTCATGACCGTGATGTTTTTCTTGTCCTCAATCTTGCTCAAAAGACTTGAAAGTAAATCCGGAGCATTCTCACCGGTCGGGAAAAGTTCACCTAACTTCTTCAGGTTTCCTCCAAGTTCACGCTCTCTCTCGACCAGAAAAACATGGTATCCAAAGTCTGCGACGTCCAGTGAAGCTTGGAGACCAGCAACTCCAGAACCAACTACCAATACGCTATCCATTCATATCACCACCGGTCTTTCGTATAGGGTTAGGTCCCAACTCTTTCAACTCGTCTGTAAATTCTCTGATCACGCTTGCAAATTTCGGTCCTTCAGACGCAGATATCCACTCCAATCTTAATCTTTTGGCTTCAAACCCCACATATTCTAAGGCTTTCATCGTCTCCTTTATTCTCTTTTCAGTATTGTAGTTGCCTTCGATATAATGGCAGTCACCAAGATGGCAGCCTGCAACGAGGATTCCGTCCGCTCCTCTGAGAAAAGCTTTCAAAATGAAGGCTGGATCAACTCGACTTGAACACATCATCCGTATTATCCTTACCGTGGGAGGATATTGAATTCTACCAACCCCCGCCAAGTCTGCGCCCGCGTAAGAACACCAGTTGCACGCGAAAACCACAATTCTCGGTTCAAATTCATTCTCAGGCATCATTGCTCACTTTTTGTCAATCAATTTTGATAAGAAAACCGCTAGATCCTCAACGTCGATGTTGAAATCTCTTACCGGCGGCTTTTCATTCTTTATACAATTCAAATGCGCACAACATTTTGGGCACGCCGTGATTAGAGTCTTTGAATTTGTATCCATTGCCTTTTCCAGTTTTTCCATCACTAGAAATTTGGTCTCTGGACTGCATGAAATCCACGCAGATACGCCACAGCACTGGGCATCTTCGCGAGCATCATCAAGTTCTTTGAACGTGAGACCTTTCACTTTTGACAGCACGTTTCTAGGCGCATCGTATACTTCCATGTGTCTGCCAAGTCGACAGGGGTCATGGTATGTAGCTATGGTGCCGTTGGTTTCAATGTCCAATTTGTCCCCATTTTTCTCAAGTATTTGGGATATGTGCGTTATCTCTAGGTCAAGTTCGTAATCTTTCGAAAATGTCCTAAAACATTCTGCGCAAGAGGTGACGAGCGATTTGATTCCACTTTTCTCTATTTGGTTTTCGTTGTATTTTCTTAGTGCATCGAAGGCAGCGCCATAGCCTTGCCAGAGTGCGTCGTGCCCGCAGCATTTTAACGATAGAATTCTAGGTTTAATATCAATCCGGTTTAGCAGCTTAATGCTTGACTCGCCGATCTCATGGAAATCTACGCCAACATCCAAAAAGCAGTCAAAAAAGTCGAGACAGCCAGGGAAATAGCCAACGCCACTGTTTTGATCTATCTCCCCTTTGAAGTCTGTAGGTACCCCCCGAGCGCTAGGATATTTAGTCATGATCTCACAGATAAGTGAAAAAATTGATTTATGAGCGACCACCTCTTCATCAACGTCTTGCTTTCTCAGGTCTCGAACGAAGTCTATGTAGTTGACCTCTTGTGGGCAGTACTGCGAACAAAGTCCGCAGGTAAGACATTCCCACGTGACCTTTCTTTCATTCTCTAACAAAAACTTGTTAATTCTAAAGCGAGGGGAATACTTAGAAATCCGCCTCTTTGGGCAAATTCCTGTACATAATCCACATTGGTAGCAATTATTTATTAGCGGCATGTGTTCCCCTCAAAAGCTTGTTTATCTGAGAGGCAGCAGCGCCTGCCTGTGATAGAGAATAGTCTATATCTTTTGGACCACATGCTGCGCCTACAACAAAGATCCGATTTGCGTCTGTTCCTGAAGGTCTGTTGTGAACCTTGAAAAAACCGGTATCATCCAATGATACCTTCATCATTTGGCCTAACTCCTTTGCTTCTGGAGGAGGTATTCCCCCAACGGATAGAACAACTAAGTCAGATTCAATGCTGTGTGTTTCGCTCGTTAACGTATCTTCGAAATTTAGAACTAGCCTATCACCCCTTTCAAAAATCTCAGCCGGTCTGGCTCTGATAAATTTCACGCCGATGTTTCTAGCGTCGAAATATAGATTCTCATAGACGTAAGGGGTTCGAATGTCCATGTACATGACCGTTACATCTATGCCAGGAGATTCTCTTTTGATGAGAAGCGCATCTTTCACGGTTAAGGTGCAGCAAAAGTAGGAACAGTATCTATATGCTTTGGAATCTCTGCATCCGACGCACTGAACAAATGTTACTGATTTGGGCTTCTCAGAGTTCGAGGGTCTTGCTAACTTTCCTTCTTTCATCATTCTTTCTAGGTCTATTGAAGTTATAACATCCCTATACCTGTTGTATCCATACTCCGTCTTTTCTGTTGGATCATAAGGAATAAAGCCTGTTGCAAGAACTATGGCGTTGACGTTGATGGTGTCAGGCTTGCCTGCGACGTCAATTGTGACTTCGAAAGCCTGAGTCTTTTCCTCAAATTTGCAGATAGTTGAATCTGTTAGAACTGATATGTTAGTGTGTGCTTTTGCCTTCTCCGTGAAGTTGGAGAGAAACTCCTCTGTTATCTCGTCTGTAGGAAAGGTTTTATAAAGATTCCTAAGATTGCCTCCCAACTCTCTTTCCTTCTCGACCAAATATACCCGGTGGTCCATATCAGCTAAGTCCAACGAGGACTGCATTCCAGCGATGCCACCGCCCACTACCAACACTCTACCCATTAGAAACCCCCAACTTCTCCAAGAACCCGTCTGTGCGTATCTTATGGACAATGTTAAGTCCAAGATCTTCTGGTCTAAGTCCGAGAGCCAGCCCAAGAAGTTCGGCGTAAAAGAGTATGGGAATGCTTAATTCTTTGTTGAATTTCTTTCTGGCGACGACTTGCCCCATATCAAATTGTTTGAAACAAAAAGGGCAACCGACCACTATTGCATCCACTTCGCCTTTTCTTTCAATAGACTCTATTGCCAGTGATTGGGCGGCGTCTAGATCACAGAGTGACAGAACCGATCCGCAGCATTGTTCGATTCCTATTGGCTTAACGATTTTAGCTCCTGTCAATCCCACAAGTTCTTCGAGTTTCTTCGGATTTTGGGGATCGTCGAATCCAAGAACATCGCTTGGTCTGAGGATGTGGCAGCCGTTATGGCAGGAAACTGATACATTGTTCAAATTTAAAACTATCTTTTCCTTAATCTTTGAAGGTCCAACGATATCGTACATCAGTTGGTGAAAGTGAAACACGCGCGATTTCCCCTTGTAGGAGAGATCTATTTTTTTTAGGGCTTCGTTGACTCTGCTTCTCAAGTGAGGATCATTTAGCGCGAAAATCGCTTTGTTCAATGAAGAGAAACATCCGTTACACAAGGTTAAGATGTCTTGCTCTTCCTTCTCTGCCAGGGCAATATTCCTTGCAGAAAAAACGAGAGATGTGTAATAATCTATGGCTTCTGTAAGCTCACCGCAACAACCAAACTCCACGTTATCTTTGAGCTTGATCCCAAAGGCGGCTGCAATTCTCCTGACTGAGGCTTCATAGTTGAAGACTTGGGTTGGAATATTGCATCCAAGGAATAATGTAAGGTTCATTGAATCATCTCTGCCAACCCTGTCATTTTAGAAATTTCTTTAAAGTCCTTTGATACATCTATTTTCAATTCTGGCAGCCCCAATTTTCCTCGTTTTTGTTCAGTGAATTTGGTGAGGTCACTACTGCGACCTACAGCTAGGATTTTCTTATTACCTTCCTTCAGAGATGAGGGGGCAAATCCATTTCTCGATACAAAATTTGTGACAGAATGGATGACTTCGATTGGTTTGACCCCTTGAGGACATCGCTCATAACATATATAACAAGTCAGGCAGTACCAAAGAAATCTACTTCTAACATCGATCCTGTTTTCTTTTCTGAGTTTGACAATCTTTCTGATATTGTATTCAGGGACCAATCTGGTGACTGGACATCCACCACTGCAGGTTCCACACTGATAACAGAGATAGAGATTATCTACATTGTGTTTCTCATTAGTTTCATTGGGAGAACATTCGCGCATTGTGGATCCCGAATTTGATGTAAGCAATCATAATTATGGTAATATTAAAACTTTTGTTTCCACAAGACGCATCGCGCGCGCGCAGGGGAATCGCTACAAGGTTGGTTTTGATGTCAGAGTTGTTCAAGCTTTCTTGAAAAAAGAAAATCTAACGAGAGACAAAATGGTTAAATTTGATGTTTTCTATCCCGTAAAATAATTGCTGTGAGTAAAGGTGTTATATCATGCCTTTCCAAAATTGTCGTTCTTGGCTGCAACTTTCTCTATCGACTGACGCTAAAAGCCTACTATGAGGAAGGCTTGCCTCTTCAATTCTGCTTATCCTCCTTCCATCTCATCCAGTCTTCAAGGCTTATGGAGACGGGAATGGAGATCACTTGTTTTTTCTGTTGAAAGGATACCGGCTTTTCGAAGGGTTTGATAAAGGTCTCCTCTTCTAGCCGATGTACTTCCAAGGTGGCATACCCGTATGTTATTAGAAAGCTTGTCAGGAAAGCCCGTCTTATCGTGCTGGAATAAGTGTCGGCCCCAACAAAGTCCCAGTATCGAATTTTACCTTCCTCGCCGACCCTGTGCTTCAACTCCTCCCAAAGGACTTCTAAATCCTCCGAAAAAGCCCTCGCCCCAATAATTCCCAACTTGATAAGCTCGTCACGAGTTGTGGCTCCAGTTTCTATCTCTTGAGCGGAGAAATTCAACCATCGTTCTTTCAACGGGAGGAGGTCTTGCCAGTATTTGATAGCCTGAGCGAGACTGTGAGAGGATATTTGCTCTAATTCGATGATTGGATGCCAACATTTAAGAAACAGTGTGGTAAAGGCTTCCCTGCTTAGTTTTTGTGTCTTCTCCTCGAGAAGAAAGGGATCTGTGTAGAGGGAAGTCGATCTGTGCTTGACCCAGTCACTTTGAAGTTTAATAACAGACGCCAGCTTGTGGACGGTTTCAGCGTCTAAACAAAGCTCTTCAGGCGACTTCCAATCAGAAAAATACTCTCGAATAACAGCGATTATGTCATCAACCTCTACTAGGAAGGGGTCAAGACCTCTCTCCTCAACGGACTTACATAGATCGATGATGCGTTTGAGATGTTCACTGCCGAGTATTTTTCTCTGTTTCTTGGAAGCCAATCATGCTACCTCTTTTACCAGCGCTGTCCCTTCAACGTTTTGTACTGTGATGATGTGGACGTCCTTTCCAGAGAAGGTTATCTGGCTCGGCGTGATGGCTAGGTACTGGGCGACTGTCCCTTCAACAGAAGAAACAAGAAGATCGGCGATTATTTCCCTGTTTCTTGGGTCCATATGGATGTCATATTCATCAACGGCTCTGAAGGGGGATTGAACGTGCTGCTGAAGTGCCAGAAGAAAGGCCATGGTTGCAGTGCTTCTTTCTCCGCCACTCTGCGTGTAGGCGTTGAGGGGAACGGGTTTCGATCCTCTAAAGCCTACAAAAATCTGTAGGCCCGCCGCTTCGATGTCATGTCCGTTTAGTAACCGAACGTCACCGACTGCTTGGGCGTTCCAGAGGATTCCTTGATACTGGATGTTGATGTGGTCTAGGAGGTTTTGAATGACTGTTCTCCAGGCGTTCATCCTTGTTTTTACTTCTTCTAAGGCTTTTTCTCGGTTTTCAGCAACTTGGCGAGCTTTCTCTTTTAGCTCCAAGTACAGTTTGGAATATTTCTCGTACATGCGTTCGATGTCTTCGGAAACGTCTGCCAAGGCTGCGAGATGGCCGTCAGTTACACGAATCTCATCTAAAATCTCCGCTATGCTCTTCATGGGCACTAATTGTGGTCCCGTGTCCTGGGCTCTTCTGATTGCCTCGTCAAGGTCGGTTAGGGAGGCTTGAAGTTCCTTGTCTAGTTTTTTCACGGCTCTAGTCAGGCTTTCTCTTCGATACTCCAGTAGGGCTAGGTTAATCTTGTGGCTCACCAGGTTGCTGTTTATTCCTTCTATCTCTGAGTCTAGGTGATCAGTCTTCTCTCTGGCTTCTGAGGTTCCGGCTTCCAGTTTTCCGAGTCTTTGCTGCGAGTCTTTGATGGATTCTTCTAGGTCTTGGGTTTTAAGGTTAAACCGTTGGGTCCACGATTTCTCAAGATTCTCGTAGGCCGTTTTGATCTCTGTGAAGGGAGGTTTGAGCCCGGATGGGTTACTGCCAGGGAGGCTGGTTCTTAGTAGTTCTATCTTCTCTAGGTGTTCTTTGGTTTCTTTTTGATGAATCGCCGCCCAAGATTGCGTTTCTTTCAGGGTTTGATTAACCAACGAAAGGTGTGACTCGTGTCTTCCCTTTGCGCGTTCCAGTGTAAGCAGTTCTTCGAGGAGTTTTCTCCACTCGGTCTTTGACTGCGCTAGCTTTGTCTGAAGCTTGTCTAACTCGCCGTTGGTGGCTTCTACGCTGTTTTCGATTTCTTGTATTTCGTTCTGTCTCTTTCCGATCTGTTCTTTGAGGGTGTTGACCGTTTTCTGGACTTTTCCAGCTTCAGCCCATGCCAATTCTCTGTCCAGAAAGCGGCGTTTCATTTTTAGTTGTTTTTTCTCTTGGTAGCGGTCGTACTGTTCTCTCCAGTATGTTAGGGTTTGCTCAGCAGACTCTAGAAGCTTATTCACGGATTCCTCTTGGCTTAAGATGCGTGTTAGTTTGCGTTGAGCCATGAGTACGTTTTGGCGGTAGGATTCCAGTCCTACAGCAGCTTCAACCATTCTCAGTTTTTCTTGAAAAGGGAGTACCGTGAATTGTTCAACCATGTTTTGGTGCATGATAATAAGCATGTTGTCTGGATCTACTCCAAACTTTGAGAGAAGTCTGTTGACCTCACTCTTTGTCGCAGCCCTGTTTTCGAGTTCGAACCAGTATTTTCCGTCCCGCCTCAAAATTCGCGTCAGATAAATGTAGTCTTTATTGATCCTTCTAACTGGTCGATGCCCATTTCTATTGGAGTTGTCTAGGACAACCGTAACACGCGCTTGGTCCTTTCCCCACCGGATGAGATCGCTCAGTTTCTTCGATCTTTCTGTGTAAGATTGGCCTAGTGCCACAGAGATTCCGAGAAGCATGGAGGATTTGCCTGAGCCGTTGGGTCCGCAGATAATGTTGACTCCCGGTTTAAAGGGTATCCTAGCATATTCGTAGGACATGAAATTTTCTAGGATAACCTCCCGGATCAACATCGGTGCGAAACCCTCATAGTGCGGAATTAATAGGCAAATTTCTGACTATTAAGGGATTTTATTATGCTAGTGTAGATGTTAGTTCAAGGATCTTCAGAAAAGCTTGGGCGTGATTTCATTAGATGCGGCGCACGTAAGGTTAAATTATCAGAGGCTCTTTCAGATGTACCGTGAACCTCAAAATAGTGCTAGGCGCAATTGCTGTTGCCGTTCTTTTCTTCTTCGGGATCATATTTGCTCTAGCTTCAGTTTATGCACCTACAAGATTAATCGTTGCCGCCTTATTGTTTGCTGTAGGGTTTGGAATAGTCTACTATATAACCAGAAAGCCGAAGACGATAATCCAGAGGTTGGAACTATCAGGACCGATGAAAGCTGTTTCGCTCAAATGTCCCAACTGTTCGGCTTCCATAGATGCCAAACAGATCAAAATCGTTTCTGGCGTCCCGTATGCTACATGTCCCTATTGTGGACAAACATTTGAAGTAGCCGAGGAACCAAAATGGTGAAGCACCCTATTTTGCTGGTCGCAGTGTCGGCCATGGTTCTTTCATTGACATTTATGGGCACTGCAGCAGCACAGTGGGAGGGAGAGTATCATCTAGAACATGAATGGGCGAAGATATGGATAAACCAAGATGGAACCATCGATTTGCTTTACGACATCAGTATAGCACTCGATTCCGGCGACCTCATAAATTTCGTTTATGTTGGTCAACCTAAGGGAGGCTTCGAAATAGTAACTGCTATGGACCAGTATGGCCACATGCTTGTGGCCACCGACGCGAGCTCTGGAAGCGATTACAGGGTGCAGGTTCGCCTTTACGAGCCTTTAGTAGCAGGGCAGACTGTCAGATTCAACCTTACGACAAACGTTTCCCGCATGATATACGAAGACACACCGGACAACGTTGGTATGGAGTTCATACCAACTTGGTGGGAAGAAGCAAGAGTGCTCGACCTTCAAGTACAGATTGTGTTGCCTCCTGGCGTAACCACCGAAAACGTAACGACCACACAAGAGCTCTGGAACGGCACGTATCCAGAGGAAGACCGATTGTCAGTATTCTGGCAGAGACGAGAGCTTTCGCCCAATCAGAGGTACACTTTTGGAGTTTCTTTTCCCAAGGAGTATGTAAAGAGTTACGAGACAGAGCCCACCGGTATAGTCGCCTTTTTTCAGCAATATGGACCTGCCCTCTTGATACTTGGAATATCCATCGGAGCAATCGGGGCCGTTGTCTATGTGATCCGCAAGAAACCATATCTGACGCCCACACTCAGCATGGAAACCCTTGGAATCAGGCACGGCTTTACAGCCGTCGAGGCATCATACCTCCTCGACTTAAAGCCAACAAGAATAGTCACAGAAATCATGTACAGTCTCTTGAAGAAGAGAGCCATATGGGTCAAGTCAACCACTCCCAAGTTCAAACTGAAAATCATGCAAGCATTCGAGAACAAGACTGGGACGCCTGAGATATCCCTCCGTTACTACGAAATCGACTTTCTCCACGCCATTAAGGCAGATGGAACCCTCGACGAAGAGAAGCTGGCACAAACAATGCGGTTCCTCCGACATACAGTTGAAGAAAAACTGCGTGGATACTGCCGCCGCGACACAACCGACTACTACCGAAAGATCGTGGCGAAAGCTTGGGCACAAGTCGAGAAAGCGGGCACACCCGCATTAGCCTCGAAAGCCTATGACGAACAATTGCTGTGGCTCTTCCTTGACCCCAACTATCAGTCGCGCACTAGAACAGTGTTCCGCGACCTGGCTTTTGAGCCGAGCCCCTTTTGGCTGTGGTACTGGTACAGCTATCGGCACTACCACCCCAAACCCACGTATGAACCAAACGTAACGGCACCCACCAAAGCGGCAAAACCCCCCACAATTCCTGGCGCAGACTTCGCAAACAACATAGCAACCGCAGTAGAAAACACCTCAAACAGAATTGTTACAAACCTCGAAAAATTCGCTAGCGCCATTGTGCGAACACCAGCGGCAAAATCCTCTACACAACCCGCCCACCATCGATCCGGCTGCGTCTGTGCGTGCGCGGCTTGCGCGTGCGCCTGTGCTTGTGTCTCATGTGCTTGCGCTTGTGCTGGTGGAGGGGTGGGATGAGAGGAGGTAGCCGGTAGTTATGAGCTTTCTGCGCAAGGTGTTTCGAGCATCTAAGATTCCTCGAGGTCGATATACTTATCGAGGAACTGGTGATTTCGAGGGTTTGGCTCTTCAGCTTCGTGTGGAGCCAGATGGTCAGGGTTTATTAGTGGTTAACGCCAATACGGTTCTGTATTTAAACGAGACAGCCACAGCACACGCCTTCTTCTTTATGCAAGGCATGACGACCCGCGAAGCCGTCGATAAAATCAGGCGCCTGTATCGAGTGAACAGGGAGACGGTGACGAATGACTACGAGCGGTTGATTTACACAGTAAGCACGTTGGCACAGACTGAGGAAGTCTGCCCAATATCCTTTCTCGACGTAAAGCAAGTGGACCCCTTCACCCAGCAGCTGTCAGCTCCGCTACGCATGGATTTGGCACTCACTTTCAGATGCCAGAACAATTGTATCCACTGCTACGCCGGCGGACCCCACGAAACCTCCGAGCTTGCCACAGAACAATGGAAAGAAGTCATCGATCGCCTTCATCAGATTGGCGTGTTCATATTAGACTTCACCGGAGGCGAACCAACACTCCGTGAAGACTTGCCAGAACTCCTGCTCTACGGACAAAAGAAGGGCATGGTCACCGGGCTCATAACCAACGGCAGAAGATTGAAAGACAAAACCTACGTTGACCTCCTTGAGAAGACAGGATTAGACTTTGTTCAGGTGACCCTGGAATCCCATAAGCCCAAAATCCACGACTTAATGACAGCAACCAAAGGAAGCTGGAAAGAAACTGTCGCTGGAATCAAGAACATCATCCCAACGCAGATCTACGCCACCACAAATACCACTCTTAGCAGATACAATGCCCAAGATTTCATGGAAACCATAGACTTCCTAAAGGAACTCGGGGTTGCCGCCTTTGGCTGCAACAGTCTCATCTACTCAGGAAAAGCCAACCAGATAACCGAGGAGTTCATCCTACCCCTCGAGACCCTGAAAGAGCTTTTGCCCAAAATTCATGAAAAAGCAAACCAGCTGGGACTAAAGTTTCTATGGTACACTCCAACCCAATATTGCCACTTCGATCCCGTTAGATTAGGTCTAGGCGTCAAATCGTGCACAGCGGCAAAGATCAACATGTGCGTTGGGCCAAATGGCGACGTTTATCCTTGTCAAAGCTACTTTGAGAGCCTTGGTCACATCCTCAAGGATGATTGGCAAGAAATCTGGGATCACCCCCTTGCGGTGCAGATAAGAAATAGAGAATACGTAGAAGCAAAGTGCAAGGACTGTACGCACCTCCAAATCTGCGGAGGAGGATGCCCACTGGACATCCAGAAAAGGAACTATATTTGCGCCGAAGCTCAATAGACCGTTCTACAATGCACTTGCCCGCGGAAAATATGTCGCTAAAGAGGTACATGTTTCAAGTAAGTTGTGGACAACCTCTTGTATTCTCCTTCTCCAATGCTAACAATGAAACTTTGAATGTCTTCAACAAGCTCCTTGAAGTCAACCCGCATCTCCGTCAGCTGTTTGTAGTATTCTGTGTAGTTCTTGTGGAAAGAGATGATCACGCAGGTCATACCTAGACCTTGTCCGGAAGAGGCGAACAGCACATTGGGAAACTTTGCTGCATATTTCATGGTTTCTTCCATAATCTTCGGTGTGAGGATTTCAGGACGCATTTTGACAAATGTCATAGCCAATATTTCAAAACCCATGGCTCTGAAATTCGGAATGATGGTATAGTCCTGGATTATACCGTTCTTTTCGAGTTTGTGGCGAGCTCTCGTGATCGTTGGCTGAGAAACCTTAAGAACCTTGGCGAGGTCTCTGTCGCTTCGTTTTGAGTTTTTGAGGAGTTCCCGCAACAATAGTTGAGGTAATTCTTTTCGCATGAACTAAAATTAGGTGAAATAGATTAAAAGTCTATTGATCTAGTACATCCTAGAGCGGCGTCTCCCTTGATAAACTGACCAGCGTTTCTAGACTGCCAAAACCTTGACTGTTTCTGGCTTCTTTTTCTTGAGGAAGTGCGCGCGTGTACACTTAGCTTGCATTATTCCATAGGTCGCCTTATGTCTTCTCCCACGCTGTACAAGAAGAGACGCGCTGAAGAAGGACCAATCCTACTGAATCTCTTGCCGAGTTCCTTTGTAACCAAAGCATAATTGCTGGATTTGTCCAAACTCTCGAGATAACGCTGGAAGGATCCATGTTTCTTCTTTATGTTACGAAATTGTTTCGCGTTGTTGACTGTCGCAACTATCTTTGCCTGATTCCTCACTATGCTTGCATCGCCCATAAGTCGCTGTATATCCTCTTCGCTGAATCTGGCAACCGCTTCCACCGAGAAGTTCCGGAAAGCCTTCCTGAAGCTAGGCCATTTTTCACCAATCATTTTCCAACTCAACCCGGCCAGAAAGATAACTCTACTCATGTTTTCAAAATAGCCGTCGTCATTGGGAGGTCGTTTGTCTCGATACATCCATTTGGGAGGGCTCCAACTTCCTTCGTTCAATTTATCACTTCCCGAAAGCCTGGAATTCCTGTCTTAACTAGCATCACTGCTTTTTAAGAATGTTTGCACGCGCCTTTCTTGGAGGCTCCTTCACAAAAGCAAGTAGAAGCGCTAGGGCTATCAGTCCCATTATTCCGCTCACAAAGAAGGGAAGTCCCATCCCTTTTACTGTCAAGCTTCCTCTGAAACATTTGATGCTGAACTCTTCAAACTGGAACATGTCGAAGAGCCACGGTCCTAAGAGTGCCCCGGCAACCATACCCGCATAGAAGGAGGCTGTGAATCTCCCGAATAATTTACCCCTGATCTTCGCAGGAACTAGGTCCGCTCTTAAAGCTCGACCAGCAGGCATACTTACATTAATGCCTAAGGATCGAAATGCCATAACTCCAGTCGCTTGCCAAAGATCCGACGTGAAGGGCAATCCCAAGGAAGCGAGTCGAGAAGATATGCTTCCAATGGCTATCACTGGCTTTCTTCCCCACATATCTGCTAGTCTTCCGGCGAGGAAGTTGCAGAATATCCCCACAAGTCCAGAGACAGACAAAATCACTCCGATCTGAAATGGAATGGCTCCGAACATGGCGCCTAGAAAGAGAACACTAACTGGCGCGATAAAGCCTACAGCGAAGCCGTTGGTCAAGGTTGTGACATACAAGACTCTAATGGACTGCAAGATCCAGCCGCCTAGTTTCACACCCTCTCCATCAGCTCGGTCCCTTCTCTCTTTGGTCGAGCCATGCCCTCTCGTCTCCTTGACTTTCCAAGCTACTAAACCCATGGCGATCACAGAGAACCCTGAATCCACAAAATAAGGAACTCGGTAGCTATTTTCCAAGGTCAATCCTAAACTTGTTTCTGAGAAAAACTGGATGGCTCCGCCAAAGACGGGCCCTATAAACCAGCCTACTAGAGTGGCGGTCAAGAAGAATCCCAGAGCTTCGCCTCTGCGATCTCTGGGGACCTGATCGATCAATGAAGCCTCTGCTACTGGACGCACGGCGGCGGTGGCTATGCCGTTTAAGGCTCGGATAATCAGCAGAAACTGCCACCTCTGAATCAAGCCCGTCAGGGTGCCTAGAAAGACGTCTGCGAGTAGTCCAGCTTGAATCAGCTTCTTTCTGCCTATACGATCAGATAGGCTTCCAAAGGGGGAAGAGAGGAGAGCACTCGTAATTAAAAAGGCAGCTGTGAATGAGCCTATGAACCATATTTCAGCGCCCACGGAAGTTGCATAGTATGGAAAATATGAGGCAGGCAGAGTACCCGCTATATTCTGAATTAAGGATGCCAAAGACAAAACCATGACACTGGCGGTGTAGACTTCTGCACGTCGCATCAGCACATTTCCCCTTCCCTCAGAAGCTTTTACTCGGTCTATATCTTGAAATAGTGGTTTTGGTCTCTTTGAGCGTGCGATACCTTGGAGAAAAGCGAATTACGGAGGGGGCCTCTCTCCCAACACTAACGACGTTTGCATTTCCCCCCCGTCTCTGATTATCGTGAGCTGTATCGTATCTCCAGGACGCTTATTCCTTTCTATGTATACCACGAGGTCGTTAAGATTTCTAACCGTCAACTCGTCCACTCCCACTATCACGTCTCCACCTATCATGATCTCTTGTCCATCTATTGAGAGCGGTGTCTCACCTCCCGTCAAGCCCGCTGCCTCCGCAGGACTATCTGGAACAACCTCAACTATTAGGAAACCTTGCACCTTTTCGAGATGCATCGCTTCCTTAATGGCTAGATTGACGTCTACGCCTGAGATGCCTATCCATGGATGCTTGTATGTATGGTTCTCGATAAGCGAAGGCACTTCTCTCTTTACAGTGTCAGAAGGGATTGCAAACCCAATGCCAGCAAAGGTTTGGGTACCAGGATCGGCTATTATAGCAGTATTAACTCCGACAACTTCGCCGTTCATATTCACGAGGGGTCCACCTGAATTTCCCGGGTTTATTGCAGCGTCTACCTGAATCACATCTATTATTACGTATCCGCCTTCTGCGCTGAGTTGCCTTCCAAGCTGGCTAACAATACCAGCCGTCATAGTGTCACTTAACCCAAAGGGGTTTCCAACAGCAACGATGGGTTCTCCAACAATAAGGTCTGAAGAGTTTCCGAGCACTACTGGATATAGTGTCGTAATATCTTGATCTACTTTGATGACAGCTAGATCGCTGTAGGGATCTTCGCCCTCTATAGTGGCTTCGGTTACGTTTCCATCTACGAACGTAACTTGTATGGTAGTGGCACCTTCAATTACATGGTAGTTCGTTATGATGTGCCCAACGTTGTCGTAGACGAAGCCGGAGCCTTGAGCTAGGTTCGTAGTGATCAAGACCACCGAATTTTCGATCGTCTCGAAGACTTGAGGCAAAGGCAGCTGGGCGGTTGTGTTCAAATATTCCAGAATCTTAATCTTGTTGTCTAAGCCTCTAAGTTGGCTTTGCACGTCGGAGAACTCAGTCCGTAGATCCGAGAGTTGTGAGTTCATGTTATAGTACGCATAGGTGAAGAGGACTGAGCTGATCACTATTAACACCATTAGTGTCAGAGAGACGTACTTCCATTTCTGCGCGGTAGAGTCCACATTATTATCTAACATCGACTTCACCATCGAGTTGTATTTCTGTGACCGGTGCGTGTCTAAAAACCTTATCGGAAAACGCCAAAAAAGGAATCAAGGTTCTACTTTCATCGTTACTTCTCTTCTTATCGGTTCTCCTGTTCTCTGTGTTCCTGGTACTGCTGGTTCAACCAGCCGTCGCTAAAGTCCAGTTATATAGTATATTCTGTGCACGACGATGGCTAGATTGCTTGTCCATGGTAAGCTGGTCACAAAGCCAAGCTAACCTTACACCAAATCATTAAAATCTCATAGTATGCCCTTGATCTTGAATATGTCTTCATGATTCAGAAGTTTAAAATGCAATCTAAACGATACTCCGAAATGAGGCCTCGGGAGTTGGATCCACGAAAGCTGGTACTCTTGACCACTACAGTTTTGGGTATCGGTTTCATCTTGGCTAACATAGCTTTGTCCATCATCCTTTTTTATCAAGCCTCACAGTTTCTTATCTCCTCTTCAACACAAGTTACCCTATTGTTCGGTACTGTGCTATATCTAGTGGCCTCAGTTGTACTCGTAATATTGGGTGGATTCCTCATTTTGGGAGGACTATACTCTTACAGATGGGGTGCTCCAGAGGGAATAGTGTCCCTCGGTGTCTTGCTGGGTTCGCTGTATCTTCTCTTCTTAGGAATTGGATCCATCCTTCTTCAGCCGGGTGTCGAGTCCATGTTGCTGATCCTCAGCGCCGTGTTTCTAATGGTTGGTGCCGCTGCATACATGTCTACTGCTTTCGACTTTAAACTCACGGGTTCTTTCATGACCCTCGCAGGAGGAATACTTTTGGCCACTGTCTTATTCAACTACCCCATCTTAAGAGGGGCTCTTGCTGAATGGGACGTTCCTTTTCTCGGGCCTTTCATGTCAATGAACTTCATCGAAGGAATCGTTATGATACTGGCTCCGGCCGTTGTATTTACTGACCTAGTGGTTAAGAGGCGGAGAGAAGAATCCTCGACACATCTCTTCTTCCCCATCGTTACTTTGATATATGGTATGAGCATGTTCATTGGAACGCTTTACCTGACACTCAATCTTTGGAATATCCTTTGGAAGTCCCCTTGGTTAGGTCCTTTGTACGCTGCTCCGTACTGGGTCTTTATCACAACGGTTTTCTGGAGTGTAGCTCTCATCATTTTGACGATTGCAGGCATCCTCCTAGGCATATCCTCATTTCTCGTGTTTGAGAACATGGTTAGAGCAATTTCTGTGGAAGAAGGGTTCGCTCATCTCTTGCCCTCCAACAAGTTTCAGCGCCAATCCGGCAAAGAACAAAGCACACAAGACAAATACCCTTCGCTTCCAAACCTTGCTGCTTCATCATCAACTAGAAGGGGTTACCTATTCACTGCAAGAAGAAAAGAAGAAGAGAGATCTAAAAAGAGATTCTGAAAGGCTCAAGACATCTTTCGAGTTCCCTATTCATTTCCTCAAGAGATACCTGCTAAAAGGGCACCCTGCCTTGAACGTTGAAAACCTTTAAAGACACAGTCACGAAACTAGACCTGATGGGTGCTCGATGCTTGTTGAGAGATTCACTGTCGGGCTTCTCTACATAAATTGCTACCTTGCCGTTTGCACTGAAACTAAAAAGGCCATGATCATCGATCCTGGCTTTAATGAAAAAGCCGAAGCTGAACGAATCATCAAAGAGATTCGTCAACACAACCAACAAATCCTCTACATAGTTGATACGCATGGACATCCTGACCATATCGCTGGAAATGGAATAATCAAAGACGCAACAGGCGCTCCAATTTTGATTCATGAATATGACGCACCAATGTTGACTGACGCCAACCGAAATCTATCAACAATGTTTGGTTATCATGTGGTGTCTCCTCCAGCCGATAAGATGCTTCACGATGGGGATGTCATTCAAGTTGGAGAAGTGAAGCTTAAGATTCTGCACACTCCTGGACACAGCAGAGGTAGCATATCACTTTTAGGTCAAGATGCGGTTTTCACTGGAGACACGTTGTTCGCAGGATCGATAGGAAGATACGATTTCCCGCATTCATCATCTAGAGAAATGGTAAGCTCTCTGAGGAGGCTCGCAACGTTGCCCGATCATTACAAAGTGTATCCTGGTCATGGTCCAGCCTCCACGATAGGGGAAGAGAAGAAGCGTAATCCATTTTTGCAGAATCTTAACTTCGGCTTCTGAGCTTCGTAGAAAAACTCTCATAGCTTTCTGTGTTTTGAAAGCTTTCTGTATTGTGAAACTCTTATCTGCAAGCGGCACTCAAAGAACATGATGCACTGGTGAACATCAGATTCGATCTAGCAGTCACACCTTTCAACCTTGAACACACTTTAACGTGTGGGCAGTCTTTTCGCTGGGAAAAACATGACCAGTGGTGGTATGGCGTTATTGGAGAAAAGATTGTGAAGATAAAACACATCGGTAACCGGTTAGATTTTGAAAGTTGTCCCGCGATAGAAAGCGCTAGTTTCGTGGTGAAGCACTTCCGGTTGGACGACGATTTGCCGTATATTCTTTCCAAGTTGGATAAGGATGAACACATATGCAAGGCCATTCAGGATTTTCAAGGATTAAGAATCATTAGGCAAGAGCCGTGGGAATGCCTAATTTCATACATTTGTGCAACGTACAAGAACATTCCAGCCATCCGAGAAATGATTCTCAGTCTTTCAAAACGGTTCGGAAGAAAGGTAGCTTTTGACGACTATGCTTTTTATACGTTTCCAAAACCGGAAGACATAGCCAACGCCAACCTTGAAGAACTAAGAGCATGCAAACTTGGATTTCGGGCTATACATGTCTTGAAGGCTTCTAAAACCATACACAAGAAATGCCTTGAGCTTGAAGCCTTAAAGGAGATGAGCTACGAGAGAGCAAGACGCGAATTGTTATCGTTACCAGGTGTTGGACAGAAGGTTGCAGATTGTGTTCTTCTGTTTTCCTTGGATAAGCTTGAGACATTTCCAGTGGATGTCTGGATGAAACGAATAATGTTGGACTTCTACACTGACTATTTCAAGAGGTCATTTGTCGAGAAGGCTTTGAGTAAGAAGTCGATTACACCAAATGAATATAAGAAAATTAGCTCCTTTGGAAGAAAATATTTCGGAGAATACGCTGGGTATGCGCAAGAGTATTTATTCTGCCAGGCAAGAAAACAGTGGAAAACCCACAGGCGCCCAACACTTTCTGCAAAACTTGACGAATAGAGAGCCGAGAATTAGGGTAGATTTTTGACGGTACCGGATATACAATCACAATACGAGTACGGGTTATTAGATTTCTTGAAATATTTTGCTATAAGAATATTGCTTTTAACGCTTGCTGATCTGTGTTAGACGGGTGTTCTAGCAACGTACGTGGATTTGCTCTTCAGAAAGATTCGCAATCTGTTTTCTACTAAGCCGCCAAACAGGAACCTGCCTATTGAACCGGATACAAGGGAGGAAAGCCCTCTTTTTCTGAACATCCCTCATTGTTTTGGATATTTAGCGATTCTTGACAACGAGGTTCCCATCCCAGAAGAATGTCTAATCTGTAAGAAAATGCTGAAATGCAGATACTCCCCTAGATGAGTATACGCGCGCAAAGATAGTGAGAATATCTACTTCAACACAAAGATTCTATTGCAATGATTTCTGAGCTCAGAGATCCAACCTCATCAATGGAAAAATAGGATTTGCCTCATTCTTTATCGAAAATCCTCTCTTCAAGTACAATTCCACTGGTCCCGACGGGTTGTTCGATGACTCCCTCGACGCAAACGTCTCTAAGGCTTTGAACCCACGTTTCTTCAAATCCACAATTATGCTAGTGAGCAATTTGGTGCCTATTCTCTTTCCTCTTAGAGACTTGTCAGCTATGAAAAGGCATGAAAGAAAAACTGCGCCATCTTCTATTCGTCCAACCGCCTCGGACTTGTAGCTAACAACATTGGGAAGATGTCTTGAGGGAGCATATTGAGCATAACCAACTGGCAAGTTGTTGTAATAGACAATCTTGCCACAAACCCCAAAGGTTTTCATACGCTGACTGAACCATTCCTTTTTCTTCTCTATCAGTTCCGACATTGCCTTCACGGGGTCCTCCCTTGTCTTTTGGAAATCTTCTGGAAACTCCCAGTACAAACAGCCGTTGCATGGTTTGGGGATGTCACCTAAGTTGAATTCTGCAATGTCCTTGATTTCAATCTTCACACAGGAGTTCACGTTGTCTATGGCCTCCATTTTGAGTAGTCTAGTAAGCAGCTAGAGTAGACTAGGCTACTACACCAATTTCTGCCTTATGCGTTCTTCGCCACTCGTCTAAGGGGATGCCGAGTTGTTCTTCTATCTTCGGTCTGTGGATAGAGTTCATGGTGCAAAAGGGTATGATTTTGCCATCTGGCACTGCGTAGTGTATGCAACATCGCTGTATTCTTTCTAGGTCGAAGTTGTAAGGATCCATGAAATGCATGGAGGATATCATCAACATTTTTCGATGCAAATCGCCGAGCGAGTCGTAGCTTCCAGTCCTCAAAACAGGCAACAGATACTTCCTCAACCAACCTAGTTTTATGTGGCGCAACGCGCCGCCCATGAGACGTAATTTCGCCCTCTTCGAATGTCCTTTCTTAGCCTCTTCGTAAACCTTGTCCATTGTTTCAACGAACTTTTCAACATTGCCGTAACGAGTGATAGGAGTCATCTCGCCATCTTCTACGAATACATACGTTGCCATGCCGCAGTGGGGATGGGCGGTGAATTCTACGTATCTCTTGTTTTTGAGAGCACCAACCGCTCGCGAAATGGGAACAACTGAAGGCACGGGATAGAAGTCAGTGGGCTTTATTTTTCCGTCGGTCTGTTCCTCAACTGCTTTCATGAAGTCTGGTATCGTGATTCGCATTTTTGCTCTCTCTTGCTCGGGAAGCCTGCCACAGAGCGATACGGGTTGCACATTTACGCATCGAACTACATCGAAGTTGTCGACTGCGAATCGAATGATATCTCCCAGTTGATGGTCATTGACCCCCTTAACTAACGTGACAACCAGAACGATGCTCTCCAATCCAGCTTTGCGGCAGTTCTCGACAGCCTTCATTTTTGTATCAAGCAGGTCAACCCCTCGTGTGAACTTAAAAACCTCTGGAGTCAAGCCATCAAACTGCAGATATAAGGTGCTCATTCCTACCTCGCGCAAGCCTCTACAATAGTCTACACTTTGAGCGAGTCGAAGGCCGTTTGTGTTAACCTCTATATGATGAAAGCCAAGGTTCTTGGCTGCACGTATGAGGTCGAAGAGGTCTTGCCGAATTGTGGGCTCTCCTCCCGAGAACTGCAGTCCGGGGGGTGGTATGGGTTCATTGCGGGCAAGATTTTCAAGCATCCCTATGATCTCCTCTTTTGACGGTTCGTACACGTATCCCGCAACTGCGGCGTTGGCGAAGCACACTGGACATCTCAAGTTACATCTGTTGGTCACATCAATGATTGCTAACCCTGTGTGCGATTTGTGTTGGGGGCATATGCCGCAGTCGAAGGGGCAGTCTAGTTTTGTCATGGTTCGGGGGTTATGCAGTCCGTCGCCGTCGCGTCTGAACTGTTCAGCTCGTTGATACTGCTCATAGTCTCCCCAGTACAGATCCTGAAACGTTCCGTGGTCGGGGCACTCCTTCTTTATGTAAACCTTGCTGTCCTTTTCAAAGATTGTAGCGTCTAGAACCTTGAGGCACTCTGGACATATGCTCTTTGTTTCCTTTATAAACTGCAATTTGACACCACTGAGGGTTGTAAATATATAACTATGGCTTTCTAATGGGGTATAATAAGATTTCCAAACGTTTCATAAGGTGAAAAAGGTTGACTGGGATGCCTATCAGCGAGGAAGCAAGGAGGGTTCTACGGGAGGCGGGACTAACAGACTACGAATCCCGCGCTTACTTTTCTCTACTCAAGAGGGGAGTCATGATAGCAAGAGAAATCAGTGAACAGGGGAGCATTCCCTACTCGAAGGTCTACGAGACTCTTAACTCCTTGGAGAAGAAGGGTTGGGTCGAAGCAGAACGTGGAAGGCCGAGTCGCTATTATCCCAAATCTCCTACAGAGGCTCTGGATGCTGCAAGACTACGCTTAGAAGGCATGGTTGGCGAATGGATGCGCATTGTTTTGGATGAGTTGCAGCCGCTCTATGAGCGTCGAGAGTTGCGAGAGAAGCCGGATATCTGGATTCTGCGTGGAGAGTTTAGCATATTAGCGAAGTTGCGGGAGATGTTGAGTGCGGTTAAGACGGAGTTGATGGTTGCGGCGCCGGATTTTGTCATGGGCTACTTGGATGTTAGTATTCCTATATTGCCCCATCTTGGAGACACTGGAGTTAAAGTTCTGGTTATGGTGTCTGAGAGGTGGGATGTTGAGAAGATAGCCAACATCGGGGAAGTAAGGGTTCGGGACACTATGTTTGGAGGAGGAGTTATCGTAGATGCCAAAGAGGCTCTGCTTCTCCTTGGTGAGGATAAGCCGTCATTGGTTATTTGGTCAAATCATACGGGACTGGTTAAACTTGCTAGGGACTATTTTCAATACCTGTGGGATTCCGCTCAGCATATCCAGTAACCGTCACCAAATCGTGTGGGCAGACATGCTCACGCTGACTATTCGGTGAGACTTTAAATACATCGGATGGCATTGTGGTAGAAGTCGAAAATGCCCAAGAACGCTTTAGCACGGATAAAGAGCGAATTCTCGTTTTTGCGTGGTAACTTGCTTACTCTGCTCGTTAGTTGGGTTTTTATGTATTTCACGTTTTCCTTGGTCATGCCTTTTGAGTCTCGGTTTGTTGAAGGGCTTGGGGCGCCTCCTGTCGTTATTGGCCTAATGGGATCTATTGGAGCCGCCATGCTAAGCTTGGTGAGGATTCCTGGGGCTTACATTGCAGATAAGTACGGCAGAAAACAGATAATCGTAACTATGACGTTCTCGATTGCGCTTTCGTATCTTTTGTACATTTTTGCACCTGATTGGAGGTTTGTGCTTATTGGGATGATTATTTCCAACCTGAGTTTGATCTATCAGCCGGCTCTCCAAGCCATACATGCTGACTCTATTCCGCCTGAAAAGCGTGGGATGGGTTTTGCTGCCTCTAATGTTGTGCCACAGATACCAACTATACTTGCTCCTGCAGTAGCAGGTGTGTTGGTGGAAACTCAAGGGTTAATTCCAGGAATGCGCATTGTTTACGTCATCGTCTTTTTCTGTTTCTTGGCTGCGGCGCTAGTACGGCTTTTCTTCTTGAAGGAAACGATTCATGAACCCAAGAAGATGAGGCTGGGAGAGCTGAAGAGGGCCTTTAAGGAGTCTTTGGGGGCTATTGCGGAAGCTTGGAGGTCCATGTCGACGAGTCTTAAGTTTTTGACGATAGCGTTCTTGGTGAGTGCCTTCGAAGAACCGATGTTTCGTTGGTTTACAGCGCTTTATGTGAATGATATTATTGGAATAGGTGATCTTGATTGGGGGTTCGTAAACACGGTTTCAACTGCTGTTACGATTGTTCTGGGTTTTCCACTGGGGAAACTTGTCGACAAGATTGCGCGGAAAAAAGCTGTGATCTTGTCATACGTCATTTTTATGCCCTCTAGTGTTTTCTTTATAGTTAGCAGGAATTTTGTTCAACTGCTTCTCGTTTTCATACTGTTTGCTGTGGGAGGCTGTCTAATCATGCCTGCGTACAATGCATTGCTGGCCGATATGATTCCGCGGAAAAAGCGGGGCAGAATTATGGGGACTATTGGAACTTTGAATGTTATGGCAACGATTCCTGCCTCTGCTCTGGCGGGAGTTCTTTACGGTCTTGACCCAGCGTACCCCTTCGCGTTCACGATAGTCTTGGGCGTCATAGTGAGTCTGATCGTATTCTTGGCAGTCAAAGAGCCTGAAGTAAGAGAAATCTAAGCGCTGATACCACGTGCACTAGCGATTCGCAAGTCTATAGCGGCGCCCTTCAGAGTGGATTATTTCCTTTTCAAACAACTTACGTAATGCTTTGAAAACTTTCTTCTCAGACTGTCCAATCCTTTCAGCAATTTCTGCGAGGGTTAGTGCTTCATCCGAATTTTCCAGGGTTGAAACAACAAGTTTCTCAAGTTTTGCCAAGGCAACCCCTCGTGAATTATTTGAAGAACGTTCTGGCTTGGAGGAGGTCCTTCATGGTGTTTATTGTGATCCACATTCCATGATACGTGTAGCCTCTCAGCATCTTTTGATCTGCTAGTCTCTGCATTGTCGTGAATTCCAAGTCTCCCTTTTCAGGGAAGTATCTTTCAACCACGGGTTTCTTAAATACATAGTGACCGGCGTTTACGTAGGCATCAAGCGTTGATCTCTGCTGGAATCTTGTCACTTCTATCCCATTTTGAACGGTTACTCTTCCGAAGGGTAACGTTGGTTTGGCAAGCAGTACACCTGCTCCTTTTGCTGCATAGTCGTAGAGTATGTTTGGGTCATAGAAGACTATGTCGTCTACGTTCATCACGTAGGCTATTTTACCCTTTATCTGTTTGAACGCCTCTTTAGTTGCACCACCAGTTCCAAGCGCATCCTTTTCTAGAGAATACTTGACGGGTAATTTTGTAAGGTCTTCCCTGTTTGAAGCTATGACTATGTTTTCGAAGCTGTAATTTTGTAGCCATATTATTTGCCGGTCTATTAGGGTTTCTTTGTTGATCTTCACCAAAGGTTTCGGAACCCAAGTGGCAGGTTTAAGTCTCCATCCTTCCCCACCAGCCAGGATTATCGCTTCCTTCATCCGGTCTTCACCGAGGTTGGCTTTGCTAGGATTTTTCGCCGAGAATTATGTGATTGAGGCTGCACGCTTATATCAATATCGCTGTGTTCCACTACATGAGAATCCTCTAAAAATCTGTCATCCTACTGTTCCGCTAGAGCTCATGAGCCTTCAGTATGGCCACCTGCTTTTGACATCTGGAAAGATTGCTAGGTACCCCTTGACACTGACAAGGTCATCGACGGTGAATGACCGCCATTGCGCGTGCGAATCCTTGTATCAATTACGAAAGAATCGGCACTATTGGTCCATTATCAATGCTGTTTCTACCAACGCTCCAATCAATAACATGCCAATATAAATCAGCATCGTTTTCCAGAAATGCTTTCTCAAACGCTGTTTGGCTCCCGACCTAGTGAGCGCGAGATACGTGACATGGAGCACCTCACCCAGAAGAATGATGTAGGCGCCGAACTCAAAGAGGGCAACAACACTTCCAGGGAAAACAAAGACTGCAAATAGGACCAAAACTAGTCGAGTTAGGCGATCTCCAGGAAAGATCACAACAGAGACGGCTCCCAAAATGAAGCCAGTGTTAAACATAACAAACAGCATGAATCCTACGCCTATGAAGGGAATAAGAGTCAAGAGGGATAAACTCAGGTTGTGAAGAAAGAAGCTGTGCCATGTCGCTTCACTGGCCTGTTCCTCTACAACGTCCCAAAGCTCCCGGGCTTCGCTTTCCGAAGCATAGGTACCTAGCCAGGCTCCGAGAATCACAGTAGCTGAAATCAAAAATAAAGCTACCAGCAGTGAAATGAGAAACTTTCGCGAGACGTATTCTCTAATGTCGGTCCCGAAATTCAACTATTCTCCAAACTTCCAAGAAACCTAGCCTACGATTGCTTCTGGAAGGTAGAGGTTTTCCCGATATAACCTTTACTACGGACGTCGCGAAATGGAGAAGAATGTGAAAGATGCTTGCCCTCTTGATTAAAACGAAGCTTATATTGCGAGGCTTAATACTCGCGTTAGGTCGTGGATGACAATGAGTCCTCGTCAAAACAAGTTAAGCACGTCAAGATCGCGAAACTTTCTTACCTTCTCTAAGGCTATCTATAAGGTGTGCTCCGTAGTCGGTGCACCACGTGACAAATTTCGAACACATCTTATCCTGTACTCTTTGAGAACGGTATCTCAGCCGCTCTTCCTTCTCCCTCAGATTGAATCCCGTCAAAGTCGCACAAAGGCTACTTCCGAATTTTCTCTCAAAATCAGTAACTACCTTTGAGACTAGGTCATAAACCTTGTATTTCTTTTCCACGTCCACAACCTTATCATGGTTGATGGCTAATCCGATAGCTAAGACGACGCCGCTCAGAGCTCCACAAGTCGAGCCGCTTCTTCCAATTCCGCCACCAAAACCAGTCGCAACACATGGAACGGCACACGTACAACTCTTCCCTCGCTTGCTTAGCCTGTCACTCAAGACTAAAAACACAGATTCAGCACAATTGAAACCTGAAGCAAAGAAACCCAAAGCCCTATCACCCTGAGTAGCAACCAAACTACCACACCGACCCGGAAATATGCACAAGCCTTCAACATCATAAAAACCTTTCCACCTCATTGAGCAGAAAGCCTTGACCCAGGTCGACGCAAGAGACGCAACTCTTAAATCCAACGGGCCCACAACCACACGTCTCAATTGAGGTACGACAATAATGACCAAGAAACTCACAGTCGACGAACTACTGGAAAAAGCCAAGAAACCCGCCAAACTCGCTCTAGCCTATCACACCTTTTACGAGGGAAAAATCCAAGTTATGCCCAAATGCTCCATAAAAAGCCCAAAAGACTTCGGAATCTGGTATACACCAGGCGTCGCTGCTCCATGTCGAGTCATCAAAGAAAAAACAGAGGAGGTCTTCCGCTATACAAACCGGTGGAACTACGTAGCGGTCGTCAGCGACGGGACAAGAGTCCTCGGATTAGGAGACATAGGACCGGAGGCAGGACTACCAGTCATGGAAGGAAAGGCATTACTCTTCAAATACCTAGGCGGCGTAGACGCCTTCCCAATCTGCCTGGGCACAAAGGACCCAGAAGAGATCATAACCGCCTGCGAATGGTTGGAACCTACCTTTGGCGGCATAAACTTAGAAGACCTATCCAAACCAAAATGCTTCCACATACTTGAAGAAACTAGAAAACGGCTCAACATTCCGGTGTGGCATGACGATCAACAAGGAACAGCCACAGTTATATTGGCGGGGATAATAAACGCCCTAAAAATCACGGGCAGAAAGATGGATGAAGCCTTGATAACCATGATCGGCGCAGGCTCCGCCAACACCCGCACAGCGATAGTCCTCATGAGAGCTGGCATAAAACCTGGAAACATCATAATGGTCGATAGCAGAGGAATTCTCCACCCAAACAGAAAAGACGTAGAAGCAGAGAAGGAGGAAAATCCATGGAAGTGGGACTTCTGCCTGAAAACAAACGCCGAAGGAAGAACAGGAGACATGGCAGCCGCGCTGAAGGACTCAGATGCCCTCGTAGCCGCGTCAAAACCGGGTCCAGGCACCATAAACAAGGAATGGATAACTAAGATGGCGACAAACTCCATAGTCTTCGCATGTGCAAACCCAATCCCGGAGATCTGGCCATGGGAAGCAAAGGAAGCCGGCGCTAAAATCGTGGCGACAGGGCGATCGGACTTCGAAAATCAGATCAACAATTCTCTAGGCTTTCCAGGAATCTTTAGAGGCGTTCTCGATGTGAAGGCGAAAACCGTTACCGATGACATGTGCATCTCAGCAGGGAAGGAACTAGCCAAATTCGCAGACGAAAGAGGAATCCATGAAGGCGACATAGTACCCAGAATGGAAGAATGGGAAGTTTACCCCCGAGAAGCAGTTGCCTGCGCTCTACAGTCGATCAAGGACGGTGTTGCCAGAGTTAAGCCGAGTAGGAAGGAGCTTTGGGACAGAGCTGTCTCAATTATAAAGAATGCAAGAGAATCAACGAAAATCCTAATGAAAAAAGGACTTATCCCGCCCTCTCCACCTGAAGAAAAAGTGCTAAAAAGCCCATAATTTCAAACAGGAACACATCGGCGTAGCCTCTGCAAAGACCTCAACCGCTCTTGATCACCTATCCGCGCCCTCTTGATGGCAGTCTCTAAAACCTCAAAGGACTCATCCACTGCCCCTCTATCCAATGGAAACGACACGCCGTCCTTACCACAATACGCAAAGGGAAAACTTCACAGGATCCTTCCAACTTAGTGTTTCGCCGTAAACAAGTTCTGATATCAAAGCGATCCCACAAACGGCTACTGGTCCAATTCCTCTGATAGCCAGCAACTCCTCATAATTCCTCGGCTGAAACTCGTAGCCCGCTTCACAGCTTTCTATTGCGCGCGCCAAAAATTTAAAGCGAAGTTTCCCACAACTATGTTTTCGGCGTTCGTATTGAAAGTATTCTCTGTTGTGGAAGAATTTATCAAGCGGAGAGATCAATTTCTCAAGAACTTGATTGATGAAACAAAAATTCCATCCTATTTTGTCAGCTCCAACTTATCTATTCTGGTACTGTCTGCGATCTATGGAGCGACTATGGGAATCTATGGGAGCGGATTACAGATTCTCTACAGTGCGATGAAAGTTCCAATGCTCCTTCTAGTTTCTCTTTACGTTTCCATTCCAAGCTATTATGTGCTATATTCACTTCTTGGCGGCAAACGAACTCTGGGTCAAACTGTTATGCTTTTGTTGCTTGGGTTCACCGTGATGTCAACAGTTCTCATAGCGTTGGTGCCAGTAAACCTGTTTTTTATACTTACGTCCCCCAGGTCTCATGGAACTCATGACTTTATGGCTCTTCTCAACATAGCGATTTTCGCTTTGGGCGGATTTTTTGCGTTGACCTATTTTGTCAAAGGTGCCGAAACTTTGTACCGTGGGTCTTCAGAGAACTGGAAGCCAGCGTTTATACTGGGAAGCGTGATCCTTATGTTTGTTGGAACCCAACTGGCGTGGGTCTTACGTCCATTCTTTAACTATTATGCGCTGTTCATACGCCCAATCGAGGGTAACTTCTACACTGCAGTAGTAGACTTGCTTATGCGATCTACGGGCAGGACTGGAACTGTGATTGTCGCTTTCTTAGGGTTAATCCTCGTTGGTTGGCTATTCTTATCCGTTCTTGTACCAACCAAAGAAAAGCGAGCGATAACATCCACCACAACCAACACTCAACCTTGAGAGACATCGATCTAGAGAAAACTGGTCCTGAAATATGCGTGAAATTCCAAATGCGACTTGTAACGCGTGACAATTCGATGAACTCTGACACTTCTGGATGAGACCTATGAGTGAGATGAGGTCGTGGCTACAGGCGCGCAAGCGCAGAATTCTCTTAATGTTACTCTACACTTTTTTGGTAGCTTGGTGCTTGACATTGGTTATGAACACAGTACACCCCCCTAACCCCAAAATAACGCTCGTAACTGGGTATATGGCCTTCCAAGGAGTTGAATCATGTACATATGTAGTTAATGTCACAGTAGAGAATAATGGTGCTGAGGGTCAGGTTACCGTTCATTGCGAAATCTCCAGTCCAGGGATGTATGGAATGGAAACCCAGAGAATCTATTTAACAAGCAACGAAAGCAAATCACTGCAATTCGAATTTCACATATACAAAACCCCCCACACACACCCTGATATATGTAAGATAAGTAGACATAGGGCATGGGCTGAAGCTCGCTAGACAACGCACACGCGCGCGCAACACCAGTTCTCTTCAAGACATCACTCGTGTTCTAGTAGGGAATGTAGATAGAATAATCCTCTAAGCATGCCCTTCTGAGGAATGACTCTAGAGCAAGTGTCCTTCGCGATCAATTTCTTCTAGCCAAATTCTGGTGGATGAGATGGGAAAATAGTCTTCTGCGAGGACCATGTCTATGACAACAATCTTTAAGATTGGGAATCCGTTCCTCTTTCGTTTGTCATTAATTTCACGAGCTCTTGGCTCTGTTTCCTCACTCACAACAATGGCATCGAGGCGGTTTTTCGAAACCGTGACACCATAAGGGTCATTCAATGGAACGATCTCCGCTCTCTCCAAGACCCCACGTTTTCCCAAAAAATTCTTCAATTCTTCCAAACGCTTTTCATAGGCCGCGATTCGATGCGGTTTCTTCAACTTTTTCACGAAATCGTCTGAACATAGACCGATAAGAACATGATTTCCAACTTCAAAAGCCTTCTTCAGCAAGGCTCGGTGACCTCTATGGAACTCGTCAAAGGTTCCACCAACAGCTACTGTCTCAAACTGCTTCATGGATTATTACACCTGTTTTAACTTGATTCTTTCTGAAATCAAGTCAAAAACTTGTCTCGCAATGTCGCTTTTCAGCATAAGTGGGATATGTACAACATTCTTTTCTCTATCGACGATGAAGACCTCGTTTGTTTCGACCCCGAATCCAGCTCCATTTCTTCCAATATCATTCACCACAATCAAGTCGGCTTCCGCGTCCACAAGTCGCCTATAACCACGCTCAACCAACTCTTCATTAGACAAGCTAAACTCCGCCTTAAAAGGCACCAAGAAAACATCAGCATTGATCGTCTTAACAGCGCTAATGATCTTTTGTGTTGACCTCAGCTTCACTGAAAACTCAGATACATCACTCGTAGAAACCTTGTAATCAAGGGTTTTCACGGGTCTCCAATCGGCGGCAGCCGCAGCTGCAACAACAATGTCGTATCTCTTCGACTTCAACTCAGAAACTACAGTGTCATACATTTCTTCAGTAGTTTCAACTAAAACAACCTTTGCCTCAGTGGGAGGAACGGCGGTTCCCGGACCATAGATTAAAGTCACATCAGCCCCCCGATTTAAAGCCTCCTTTGCAAGGGCAATACCCATCTTCCCAGAACTTCTATTCGTAATCACCCTCACTGGATCAATGTGCTCCAAAGTGGGACCGGCAGTGATCAAGACCATCATTTCAGCGAAATCTCTCTTAATCCTCAGTCTGTTGATAACAGCCTCCAGAATTTTTGTGACCTCGGCTATCTTAGCCTTCCCTTCCTCAATCTTGGGTCCAACAAATTCGATACCCAACGCTCTGAGCTTCTCTATGTTCTCAACCACAATCGGATGCCTGTACATAGATTCGTGCATGGCTGGAACAATCACTATCGGAATCTCCGATCCAAAAGCAGTTGATACAACAGAGGTTACTGGCGTATCATCAATCCCGCACGCAATCTTGCTGATGGTGTTGGCAGTAGCTGGAGCAGCAAGGACTAAATCAGCTTTTTTCAGATGCATCCCTACCAGTGCTACGTGCTCAACCTTGCCGGTCAATTCTGTTAGAACAGGGTTCCCTGTCGCCCACTCCATTAAATACGGATGAATAATCTTTTGAGCCATCTCTGACATGACAGCAAAAACCTCTGCACCATGCCTCATCAATGCTCTGGCAATTTCAGAGCAACGAACGGCCGCTACGCTTCCGGTTATACATAAGACAACTCTTTTCCCTCTCAGTTCGTCTCCTTCTGTTCCAATGATGTCTTTGGAAGGATGTTTACTCAACCAATAGTCCTCCGATTATCCCCCTAGCTTCTCTGGAGTTGTCTTCAAATCTTTAGGAAAATGTTCGATAGGCGAAGATCTGACGTCTGGCATGATCACAACTCTAATGTACCCTGGAAAAAGGGAGATAGCCCAGCGGCTTCTTCTCAACTCTTCAGCTATCGACTTGACATCGGTTTTGCGCGCCCCCAAAATCCTTCTGGAATCGTAGGTGAAATCCCCTTTGAGTTTTGACTCAAGTGACTTTTGAACCGCTTTTTCTGGCAAACCTTTCTCGTACATTCTTTTCATCACCCATTTCAGTGATACGTGTGCTCCTCATCTGGATAAGCCTCATTCAAAACTTCATCTCTGAACTTGGTAACCGCGCTCTTTATTTCTCGACCTAGACTGGCATACCTCTTCAGATATTTTGGACTGAAGCTCTCATCGAAGCCAAGCATATCATTTATCACCAGCACCTGACCATCACAGTATTTTCCCGCTCCAATACCGATTGTTGAAGCTTCCACAGTTGCAGTGATTCTCTTCGCGAGACTTTCTGGAATACACTCCAAAACAATTGCGAATACCCCGATCTTGTCCAATTCAACAGCATCCCTGAAGATTTGCTCAGCCTCAACCTTTTCTTTCCCCCGGAGGCGGTATCTTTCAGCTGTTTGAGGCAACAGGCCCACGTGGCCCATCACGGGAATTCCCTCATTCAGCAAAGCCTCAGCAATTTCCGGTCTGTTCCCCTCGATCTTCACTCCGTGAGCTCCGGCCTCTAGAAACCTCTTGGCGTTCTCTACTGCATCCTCCACCTTGTTGCAGCTATTGATTGGCATATCTCCGATTATGGGTGTTTTCTTTGCTCCTCTTGCTACGGCTCGGACATGGTGGATCATATCTTCCATTGTGACGGTCTTTGTATTACTATACCCTAACACCGTCATTCCCAAACTATCTCCAACCAGAATCAAGTCTATTCCCGTTTCATCCAATATCCTGGCCATCTGATAATCGTAGGCTGTAAGCATAACGATTTTCTTCTTCCTTGAAAAATCAAATTTCATTTGGTTCTCTCCAGGAACTTGATTAAGCAGACCATTGCTTCGTTGAATGGGGTTGGGGTGTTATGTTTTCTCCCTAATTCTACGATCTTTCCGTTCAGATAATCGATCTCTGTTCTCTTTCCCTTCATGATGTCTTGGCACATAGAAGAGAAATTCGTAAATCTCGAGAGTTCTTTGTCAATAGATTCCTGAAGGTTGGGTTGAAATGCTATTCCTTCACACTCTCCAACCTCCACACATTCTTCGACGATTCCATGCCTCACTCGCCTTAGATTGTCCACTACAATCTCATTGTCTCTAACCCGAAGAATAGCAGTTAGAGGGTTTGCCACACAGTTCACGACGAGCTTGTTCCATATTTCTCTATCCATCTCATCTGAGACTCTTGCTTTCAATCCACTTTCATTAAGCAACGCCGCGATTTCTTCGCCAGTCTTCGTATGCTCTAGAATGGTTTCCCCATTCCAAAAGATTATTCTCCCTGCTTCGAGGAACTCAGCGGCTATTGTAACCAACCCCCTGATAACAGAGACTTCATCTCTGACTATACCTTTCACTAGTTCCTTGTTTCCCAGGCCGTTCTGGAGAATCAGAATTACTGTGTCGTCTTGGAGCAGGTCTTCTATTTCCCTAATCGTCGTTGCTGATTCGTGTGCTTTGGTCGCTAGGAGTATAAGCGTGTTTTTGGAGATTTCTTTGATTTTTGTTTCCGCCTTTAGGAAGAATCTTTCTTGAACTCCTTCCGAAAGTGTTAAGCCTTTGTTGCTAATTGCGTCTACATGGGCTTTTCTCCCGATAAGAGTCACGTCGTTTTTTCTTGAGAGAAAGGCTCCGTAAGAGCTTCCTATTGCACCTGCACCCAGAACAAAGATTTTGCTGAAACTCATCTGTTGTTCATCTCAACAAATGACAGGTGTGTTCCACTTTTCGCAAGTGTTGA
>CAYGAE010000001.1:41976-75792 GCA_964347855.1 uncultured Candidatus Bathyarchaeia archaeon | reverse complement strand
TAGAAGAAAATGATCTGGTAGTTATAGACCTAGGAGCCGTATATGGCGGCTATTGTTCCGACATCTGTCGAACATGCATAGTAGGAACCCCCAATCAGACACAAGAAGACGTGTTCAAAGCTGTACTGGAGGCCCAATCATCAGCCTTCAGTGTGCTCAAGGAGGGCACGAAGATTAAAAAGGTCAGCCAAATTGTTCGCGAGATATTCCAAAAAACCGGCTATACAAAATATTTCCCCAACCTCCTTGGCCACTTTATAGGCCTACAGGTCGAAGAAGGACCTATGATCATGCCGAAAAACGCGGATGTCACGTTCAAACCCAACACTGTTGTTTCGCTTTTTCAGAGTTCAGTGTTTGTGCCAAGCGCCGGTGGAGTTCGAATGGAAGATATGGCTTTGATTACAAAGACGAAATCGGAGATCTTAACCCGCTATCCAAGAGAATTCATCAGGGTATGAAATTGGTAAGACGCGCGCGCAAGGGTTCAAACCCCACCCCCCACCCCCCGCACTCATATTTGCGGGGGATATCGCCATTCTTCACAGCTGACATTGGGGGCAGAGGTATACGTGACCTCCTCCAACACTCAATTTCTCGATAGGCGCCCCACACATCGGGCAGGTCTGCCCTTTCATGTTTGGACCCATGGCTGCCGTGTATCCTCCTTGCTCTCCATAAAGGTCATGGAATTGGTCTTTTCCCTTGAGCCGAATCCTTTCTTGAAGCACATGCCGAATAGCGTCATAAAGGGCTTGGCTCTCATCTTGAGTCAGCTCTGCAGCTTTTCTCTTTGGGTGAAGTTTAGCTCTATACAGAATGTCTTGAAAAGAACTGTTACTCAGTCCCACAACAACAGCATCCTTTCCGACGAGTACTGACTTAAGCATCCTATTGTTTTCCGTCAAGAGTTCTGAAAAGCGCTCAAAGGTGAACTCCGCATCCATAGGCGAAGCCACCTCAGGATTGAAATCCCGCCGATAGACATAGGAGCGCTCTAAATCGTTGTCTTTCAGCGCGTGGATGAGACCCATGCTGGTGAGCCTTACCGTCAACACCGTGTTATCACCAAAATCAACCTTCAAATGGAACTTCCCTGGAACCGTCCCCTCACTTGTGTGATAGAGGATTTTGCCACCATATTCGGGGGCAAGAATCAGGTTCATTCCATTGTTGAGCTTCACACGGATAACATTGCCCCTAGATATGACAGACTCGACCTTGCCATTAACAAGCTCATCGAAGGATTTCGTGTCCTTGTCAAACATACCTATTCTTTGCAGTCTCTCATAATCCTGCAGATGGTACGATCTAATACGTTTGCCCTGAAGCTCGCTATTCATCTGTTCTGCAAGAATCTTTGCTTCCGGAAGTTCAATGCTCATTGTACACTCCAATCCATTACACTAGGCTCTTCTATTGAGTTTAACTTTTTGTGAATAAGACTTGGGAAGACAACAGGGAAACACTTGGGCAACGGAGAACCAATGGTGAGGGTAAAACTGGTGTACCCTATAGTGATCAACATACCTCGCCTAAGAGGGTGCTCTCTTCAACTTCACGCCCTTAACGAGAGCAACCACCTCAACCAGTTCCTCAATCCCCGAAGTCTTCATCTTCCTCTCCAAAACCTCCTCAATCTGAAAGACCCCCGCAGAATTGTCCATGTTCACGAGAATCTGCACAGGCTTCTTGCGACCCCTCACGATCTCAACTTGCCGAATCGACAGTGCTGAGAGGGAGTGAATGTCAACCTTTCCAGCTCGATAGGGTATCCTCGCCCGTCCCTGCGCCATGTCTGTACCATCAGCAACCTTCGCCACCCCAGCCTCCACGGTCAAGCATTCCACATCTTCATCATGAGCAAAAATGGCATGAAGTATCTCCGCCTTTAACCTCAACGCAAGTTCACGTTCACCTTTGTACACCACCCCAAGAAGCCTATGCAGAATAGGATTCGCCATCACAACTCCATGAACATGATGATCAATACGATGAACAACATTACCGACATCGTGAAGATAGACCCCACAAAGCGTGATTAGCTTCGCGTCCCCCAATGAACAGATCCCATTCTCAACAGTAGTCGGAGGAACTCTCTCAGTCAAGATGTCAAAGATCTCCAAAGCACTTCCAGAAGCAATCCGAGAGTGAACAGGCCCGTGATCATTATACATTAGTCGATCTACAGCCATAACGTTGGCCATGCGAAGACAACTCTGAACCTCCACATCGCTCTCCAACAGATGAAACATTTCCTTTACACGAGGCTCTTTCAAATGAGAATATACGAGATCAGCAGAAACCAACACCATCCTCGTAACCACCGCTACATCAGCTGAATCGAACGGTCCTCTCTATATAAGTCCCCGGGTCGATTTCCTGAACAGTAGCCCCATCCACGTCGATGATGTAGATCGTGTGGAGGCGAGCGTTCTTGATTTCGTCAAGGCTTACTGGCGGGTTTCTGTAGTATGAGTCGCAACGGCTCTTTATCTCCTGCAACTCAGTGGAGTTTCTATATCGAGGGGGTTGGGTAAACCCATGGGGAATCTGCAGAATGTAGTATGGCGGTATTCCTAATCCAAACTTGTCTGAGTAGCTGCTGTATCGAGTTATCTTGCTTGCGATTCTTGCCCTACAGTAGGTAGTGGGATCCAAAGCATGCTCAGGCGGGACGAACCCAGTCTCCACTTCGACAATGAGATTCCCGTAGCCTTTCACAGCGTACAAATCGGAGATTAAACTCTCGCCCAATGAATGTTCGATATCCACATCATAACCTTTCATAATCAAATGCTTGGCACATACGAGTTCCATAACCGAGTGATTAATTTTCACAATGTTCTCTTCGTTAAGGCGAATCAACCTATCCTTGAGCAGCTTAAGTTTCCTCTCAGTCTCTCTGCCCACACCTGCGGTTAATCTCGTCAGCAAAAAGCTCAGATCCTCATCGAACTTCTTCATGTCTCGATTCCTTTCGAAGCGCTCCAGAAGTATATGACAAAATTGCTGATAAGGTTTTAAGTGATCAAATTGCTCTACGCCGCGTTAGTAAGTGGCTAATGCGCCAGTTTCTCTGGCTTTCCTCTCAAGTCTCGAGTAAAGCACCAATCCAATCGGAAGAAGGATAATAGTCTGCAAGATCAGCATTCCTGACGCTGTGAGTATCACTGGATCAAGGATTCCTGCCCCTAGGAGAAGAGCTTGCCTGGTTGCGTTTACTCCGTGAGTTATAGGTATCATCCAAGCAATGGTTTGCAGTTCTTGCCAAGGCAACACCTCAACCGGAAAAGCGAGACCGCTCAAGAAGACCATCATTGTCCAGAGAACTTGACTGAGCTCGCGCTCCCTTTTGGCGATAAAGCAGACACCTGCAAACACGAAACCGAAAGATGTCATGGCTACAATAGTTAATAGAACGAAGAGGATTGCAAGCAAGACGTTCGGCTGAGCAGTTGATTGGAAGCCGAAGAGAACTGATCCTACCAGAATAATAACAGAGAAGTTTATGAGACTGAAGGTTAGGTTGCCCATGATCTTGCCCAAAAGCCAAACCAGTTTGTTGGCTGGTGTCACGAAGACAAGTTCCAGTGTGCCGTGTTCCTGGTCACCCCTGAGAGCATGAGCCCCTCCGAAGCAGGCAGAGAATATAAACCCGTTGAAGGCGAAGCCTATCGTCACAAATGACAGAAAATGCGGCATCTTTGTCAAACCCGTAAAGAAGTCTCCGCCGCCCATGATTTGCAGAGTTATCCAAGCAGTGAGGATGAAGAAGAAGGGGACAGATATGTTGAAGGCTATTAATCCTCTGAAGGTGACAGCCCGCACAACCACCTTTAACGAAGAAATGAAGGAGGCCCAGAAGGTGCGAACCAAGAAACGTACGTCCATCACCACACCACCTACATGAGATACAGCGTGCCCTTCTTCTTTGCTCGGCGCTCAACAACCCTAAGGGTAAGAAAGCCCGCCATCATAAAGACGGCCGCCACTACATAGAGTGGCAACAGGTCCAGCCAGATAGTAGTTATATTTGCTCCTTGGAGAACTGATTTCCTTAGAACCAAGATCCCATAGGTCACGGGTATGAGATAAGAGACATATTGAAGCAACTGCGGAAGCGCGTTGACTGGAAAAGCCACCCCGGAAAAGAAACGGATTGGTCCCTGCAGTCCTGAAGCCAATTGATCAGCAGCCCTAGACAACACGAAGAACCCTGCGAAGAAAACCCCCACCGCTACAAGAGCCGCCATGGTCGACACCATAGATATCACAACCGCTAACACGCTGGTTACGTTTAGCTGAAACCCAAATATCGTCCCACCTAGAAGGAATATACAAACTATCCACCATGAGGCCTCCACCAGAGAAGATACTCCTGATGCCAGAAGTATCGTCATCTTGTTTGTCGGAGTGAGAAAGAGCACCTCTATGGTTCCCATCCACCTCTCACGCTGGATGGATATACCAGTCCCCCAAAGCAACCGGTTGTAGAGCAAATAGACTATCGTTCCCACCACTATTGTGCCAGCGAACGGGAACCCATACTGCATAAATGCCTCCGACACATCCTGTGTTGTGCCCAAAGCGCTGTAAGTGTATACGTTCAGAGCCAACAGCGGGATAGGCCAGATGATCGTTGCAACTATCCATGCCTTATAGGCCGTGAAAAGCTTCATGTTGCGCAAAAATACCGCCTTGAAGGTGCGCCACTCCCTCGCTAGACTCAATCTCTCAGCTTCCTCCCCGTCAACGATATGAAAACATCCTCTAGCGTCGGCTTCGTCTGTTCGAGAGCTTTGATTCTTGCTCCACTTCTAATCAGAAACTCAGTGGCCTTAGGGATAACCTCCTCTGCCTCTTCAGAGTGAATCTTTAGAGTCGCTTCACCCACAACGGGATCTGTGAAGGATACAACCGCCTTTTTGACGCCTTCCATCGATTCTATTCGCCGTTCTTCTCCCTGTTGAAGGTTCGATACGTTTATCCGTATAATGCCCGTTTGCTGAATGCCCCTTTTCAGATTTTCTGGTTTATCCAGTGCTATTATCTTTCCGTGGTCGATGATGGCCACTCGGTCACAGAGCTGGTCAGCCTCCTCCATGTAGTGAGTTGTGTGGAGAATCGTCTTCTTCTGTTCTCCTTGGAGTTTCCCCTTCACGAAGTCACGGATCACTCTGGCAGCGCCGGGGTCAAGTCCCAATGTGGGTTCATCCAGCAATAAGATTGGGGGATCATTTACTAGGCCGCGTATAATGTGGAGTCGCTGCTTCATCCCCCTTGAGTACTTTTCGACGGGGTCGTCGGCCCGTTTCTCCAGCTCGACAAGCCTCAGCAACTCGTCTATGCGGTCCTTTGCCACTTGGTCTGGAATGTTGTAGAGTTGGGAGAAAAACCAGAGGTTCTCTCTTCCTGTGAGGCGCCAGTACAGGCCTCTTTCTCCTCCGGTCACAACGCCGATACATTTTCGCACTTCATCAGCTTTTTTGACTACATCATAGCCGTTGACTACCGCCGCTCCATCGTCGGGAATGAGCAGCGTACATAGGAGTTTGATTGTTGTTGTCTTGCCGGCCCCGTTGGGTCCCAAAAGACCGAAGAGTTCACCTCTTTCAATGCTGATGTTTATGTGGTCGACTGCAACTATCTCTTCCTTTTTCGGCCTAACTCTGGCAAACAGTCGCCTAATGCTGCTGCCTTCTGTTTTGGCTTTCTTCTCAAAGACCTTCGTAAGGTTCTGGGTCTCTATGGCGTGAACTGGCAAGCTACTCCATTCCAGCAATTTCCCTACTTAAACGCAGAAGCCCCTCTCTTATTCTTTTCTCCGTACGTCCCTATAACCTGTGCCATCGCCCGCGTTCCAACTGAAGCTGGACTACATTACAGCAGTAAGCATCGGAAATTCATAAATGGTAAATTCTGTCACACCGATGCAAGCTTTAGGAACCCAATTTGAGTCCAAGTCGCTCAGTGATCACTCTCATAGCAGCATTGCTGGTAGTTGCTCTCGTCATGCCTTCCCATTGTGTGGTAGCCAACTACGTTTACTCTTATCGGCTTCTGGATCACCCAGATGGCTCAACACGGTATCGCCTAACAGTCTCAGTGACAGACGCTCTATACGAGTATTATGCAAGTAGGAATCACAACCTGCCGCTAGACGAGATTGCTGAATTCGTAACTCCAAACGCCCTAGAACCAGTTGCTGACAACCTGTGGGACATCTACTACAACGAAGAAGACTTCGCCAACGGCGTACTGATGATTCTCCATCAGATCCCTTACCAAGAGACCGATCCAAAATACCCAATAGAAACAATTGTCCAAAACCAAGGCGACTGCGACACGTTTTCCTATATGGCCGCATCAATCATGAAAGCAGGTGGCTTGGACGTCGTTCTACTGTATTATGAAACCAAGAGTCACATGAACGTGGGGGTTCATCTCTCACAACTGCCGCAGGATACAAGGTCGACTGTTTACTATTATAGCTATCAAGGTAAGAACTATTATGTCGCTGAATGCACTGGAGGCAACTGGGAAAGCGGGTGGAGGGTAGGGGAGGGCCCAGAGGAATTTCAGGGCGTTTCCGCACGCATTATCACCCTCGAAGATTGTGAACGACAGTCTCCAGGACAAGTCTCATCCAGCTACAGTACTCCACTTTCGTCTTCTTTATCCTTAACGCTCTCCTCAACATTTATGATCCAAAGTGGCCCCGTCACAATCAGTGGCTCAATTTCTCCACCACGCTCGTACAAAAACGTCACAATTTACGTTAGACTCTACGGTTCTTCCTGGAGTGCCCTCAACACCCTGGTGACCGATGCTAACGGAAGGTATTCCTCTGTGTGGGAACCGAGTTCAGGAGGGGTATACTACGTTAGAGCGAGTTGGTCTGGAGATTCAGAATACGCTGGCGCAGACAGTAACATCTCCACAATTACGCTCATTTCCACTCAATGGCTACTCCTTGGCATTGCGGCAATAGCTCTAATCAGCATAGCAATAGCTATAGTTCTAGTGACAAGACAAGCACGACCAGCAGAAGAAGTTCAGCCTAGCCTCGAAGACTTCGACTTCTAACACTCTGTCTTTCCTCAAACTCGCCATCGGGTTTGGCTACTTTCTTGCTTAGCAGTATCTCTGCACGCACGAATCTTTCGCTGATTTGCTGGCAGACCTGTTGCGTCAATGCCGAGTTCTGCTGTCAGCCCTTCTCCGCTCTTCTACATCTGTGGAAAAAAATGCAGACTCACTTCTCGCCCTCTTTAACCCCAGTAGTCTTTTCAACAAGTTTCAGGAAGATTGGTCCCGCTTCCCTTTCGTCAACCGTTTTGGTAAAAACTGAAACTAGAGCCATCCTTCTTGTTTTTTGGGCGAGACGTTCGGCAAGAATTCTTGCAATCATCGTGTTGCGATCTCCCAAAAGGACTGAAGAGAGCGGAGGACCGATCATTTTTGGTGCTTGAGGTAGAGCCACCGCCAATGTGCCCAACTGGTCCTCGCTCTCACTCAGAATAAGCACATTCGCGTTTTTTGTCTCTATGAAAAGAGCTAGAAACGGCTTACCGTTCTCCAGAATCTCTTCCCGAACAATCTTCGCACGTGACATCTACACCCAGCCATTTTTATTTAATAGCGCACCCAACCACTATTTAGCATTTTAAAACAAGACCATCGAGGGAAATCGACGCGTGGCAAAAAGCAGAGCAACAAAAATTCTCCACATACTCACAGAAAACTTCAACATTCCACAGTGGGCTGGCTTGCAAAGAGATGCCTTTCAAACCCTGATCAGAACAGTCATCTCTCAGGCTACAGCCAGCAGAAACACTGCCAGAGCCTTCGAAAATCTATCAAAACGATTTTCCATAACTCCTCAAGCCCTAGCAGAGGCTGAAGAGAAAGAGATCGAGAAAGCCATAAGGGTTGCGGGATTATACAGAAACAAGTCCAAAGTAATCAAGGCTCTTTCGCGTATAGTCTTGAAGAAGCTCAACGGATCACTTGCTTTCATCAATTCTCTGCCACTTGAAGAGGCGCGAAGAACTCTTATGAACCTCCATGGGGTAGGCCCCAAAACCGCTGATATTGTACTCCTCTTCAGTGCTCGAAGGCCTACGATCCCTGTAGATACCCATGTAAACCGCGTTTCTAAAAGGCTGGGACTGGCTCCGTTAGAAGCTGATTATGAGGGAGTTCGAAAGGCGCTCCAGTCCCTATATTCGCCAAGAGATCACCTCGCTGTCCACCTCTTACTCATTTCGCTTGGGCGGAGGTATTGCAAAGCAAGAAACCCATTATGCAAAGCTTGTCCAGTCAACGCGCTATGTCCATCTAAGACACTAGAGGATTCGTAAAGGATCGATTGTACCAGTTACAGGCAGTAATTTGAGAAAACCGTGCTTAGACCAGTCTCTATACCCTTCTTGTCAAGTTTTATCTGCCCAAAACGAACGATCGCTACATCATTGCTTATCGGAGTATAGATTTTGATTGTCTTTCTTTTATAGTCCACTCCACATAGGACGCCGATTCCAAGAAACTCCCCTTTCTCATCATGCAAGGCAACGAGCAGGCCCTCCTCTTCACCCTCCCCTATAATCTTTAACCTCTTCTTCAACCTCTCCTCAACTCTTTCAACCTGCTCCTCATTCACCCACTGGCCCTTCCTTAAGACCACGAAGACTGAAGTAGGTGTTTCCTCGTAGTACACAATATATTTTCCCAAAGAGTCTCTTATCATCCTCATCCGTTCTGGAGTTGGAGCGCTCCCCGATCCGAATACAGCACCCTCAACCCTGACCCAATTTAGAGGAAACGACTGAACCTTGGCGCCTTTCAAGTACTTGGTGTAGCTTAGCTCGCGCAAGACTTTCCTTTTCTCTCGATTTCTCGGTTGCACAACCGATGGAGAGTCGACTGCCACAGTCTTTGTCTTCGCTAGGGAGTGTAATATGGGTGCCAACTCTTCTCCGCTTTGAATCCCTACGACCATGTCGGGATCAACGAGATCTACCAAACTGATCTTGTACTCTGTGGCGTCTTCACCTTCCACCCATCCATCCGTGTTTACGATCAAGAAATCGGTACCTACCTCTGACGCCTTGTTTTTTAGGGTGGTTAGGCCTTCCAACACTCCCTTTACGGCTCCTGTAGGGCTTGTGACTCCGACGAAATATGCGCCTTCCGCCTCAATCTCAAAGAGGTCCCGCACGTATGAGGTGATACGACTAAATCCGATGGTTGATGGCGGTCCGATGTCAGACTGCCCCAAATCAGCATCAACAACAGCCGTCTTCCTCTTCATCTTCAGCGCTTCGTTTGCAAGAAAAGTGCAAAAGCTCGTCTTACCTGAGTCTACACCCCCCATCACCATCACCGTTACTGGCCTGTGCAGGGAAAAAATTTCAGTCAAAGCCATTCTCCAAGAAGAAGGGATTGTGCTTCCGTCAACTTCTTCAGAAGAGGCTTCGTTGCCGAACATAAGATCGACCACGGTTCTTTTGCTCATTTCAAAAGGCACACGCTTTCCCTCCCGTATTATCAGTTTCTCGCCTCTCTTCATCGTTGCACCTAAAATGCTGGTCTTCCCCGAGAGGACCTCAACTGAGGCGGGACCGTCGACTAGTAGGGTCTTGTCTTTTTCAACGGTTCGTTTCATCTTTCGTTCTTCCTTTGTAAGGTCGTCCGTTTCTTTCAGCGATCTTTATGGCGGACATTGCATCTTTCAGCCCTCGTAGATGAGAGGTTTCTTTGGTGAAATGGCTAGTTCCAGCTTCGCTTACCACTTGTATGATAGTCTCTTCAGGCAAGGATTCGTCTAACGCATGCAGTAACTCTTTAGTATAAGGGGGGGCACCGTCTCCGACCTTTATCACACACCCCGTAGCGGGAGCCCTTTCCACTGCCTTCAAAACGGCATCTACTGTTTCTTTGAAGCTCGTACAGTTGATCGTCTCTAGAACGTTTCCATCACCTAAAACTGCAACCCCAAACGTTTTACCTGGATCGATTCCGACTGTAATTTTTCCGTAACTTTGCTTTCCCTGAGCTATTCGAATTGCTTCGTCAATCACCTTTGTGGGATCCTCCTTATCACTGAAAATCAGAACGTTTGGATGCTCTATCGAAAACCTCTCCCTTTCAGTAGTTACTACTATTTTGACGTCTAAAGGGATGGGATTCCATGGCGTTAGACTTAGGAAGGGCAAACCCTTTGCTTTGAGTTCGTTCACTAACTTGTAATAGGCTCTTCCTGAAACTGTTGCGACTGCAATCTTTGCTTTCATAGGGTTGCCCTTTTCTTGTTATTCAGGAATGACGGTCGAGAGACAGATGGGTAAGTTCATGAGCAGCCACGACTCTCCATGTTCCTTATGTTCAGCGTCCGTATCGGACGTTCCTCTACAGTCTCTTAAATATGTTATGAATCACAACCCCATGATTGTTTTCCACCAACACTGATAAAACTGAAGTTTTGATCGCTCAAGAGGTAACATTTTATAATTTTCCACTCATAATTCGTTCTATGCAGAGCGCCGTGCGTCGGACATTTACTACTGGTTGCAGTTCGCTTGACAAGTTGTTGTTGGGAGGAGGACTTCCCGCAGATGGTGTAACCCTTGTCTATGGAGAAGCAGAGACGGCGAAAACCTCTCTGGCTATACAATGCGCCGTCTACGGCGCTAGAAAAAGTTACAAGACGCTCTTCGTAGATTCGGATGGTACATTTTCCACGCAGAGATTATCACAAATAGCCCACCGTGACTTCGACAAGATCTCTCCCATGATCATCCTCATGAACCCAACAACGTTTAAGGAGCAGAGTCGAGTGATAGAACACCTCGATGAGTACATAACAAAGAAATTCGGGTTAGTAATCGTCGACACCATTACGTCATTATACAGGGTTGAACTTGGAAGCCCGAAAAAAGCTTTCATATTAAACCGAGAACTGAATAGGCAGGTTGCATCCTTGACCCAAATCGCAAAAACCAGAAAGGTGGCGGTCTTCATGACGAGCCAAGTTCGAAGCGTTTTCCTTGAAAAACATGTTAACATAGAACCGGTCGCAACACGTGCTTTGAAGTTCTGGTCTGATGTCGTACTCAATCTAACACACACTGGTCAAACGCGAGTCATAAAGGCTATTCTGGAGAAGCACCCCAGACGTAAACGTCCTGCAAGCTGTTATGTTACAATAGAAAGATCAGGCATACGCGACTACAGTCATTAGCTTTTTTTGTTCAAGTTCAAACAATGGATGAAACACCATGTGGATGACACTCAACGACTTCATTTACGCCTTATACTTCATATTCCCAGCTTATTGCGCCAACGCAGCACCAGTAATCTTCGGCGGCGGCCTTCCACTAGATGTTGGTCGAACATTTCTGGATGGAAAGCCTCTACTTGGCTCACATAAGACAGTTCGAGGTTTTTTCGCAGGGCTTATCATTGGAACGTTAGTAGGCTTCTCAGGACAGTTTGTGTTGTCTGGCGAGCAATCAGCTTTTCTAGGGTTTACGCTCTCTCTTGGAGCACTAGTGGGCGACCTCATCGACTCCTTCATCAAACGGCGACTAGGCTTACGTCCAGGCTCTCCTGTACCGCTAGCAGACCAGCTGGACTTCATTTTCGGTGCCCTCCTCTTTTCCCTCGCAATAGGACGTTTTCCTCCACTGATCTGGATTCTGATAATCCTTCTTGTCACCCCGCCCATCCACCTTCTAACGAACTTCCTTGCATACCTCGTTGGTGCCAAGAAGAAAACTCGCTGACTACATCGCTTCAACTTAACTGTTGGCACGCGTTATCTTCTCTCTGCGAACCTTTCCCAGATTGACTAGCACGTCTCTAACGTTCTTCAGGTCGTCAAGATATACAAATTCGTTGACTCCATGGTAACTCGTGTCAGCCCTAATTGTGCCGAAACAGACCACGGGGATCCCATTTTTCGCAAAAAAACTTCCATCGTTTCCCCCTAATTCCCCGGCAAAAGCCGGACATTCACCAAGAGTCTTTTCAATATTCTCAGCCACAGTTCGCACAAAGATATGGTCTTTCGGTGTGTAGTAACCTGGAAGTTTGTGGATAGTCTCTAACGATGCTTTGCATGCTGCTTTCTCGAGTGATCTCGCGAAGAAATCCTTCAGTTCTTTCTCAGCCTCTTCCACTGACTCTTCGGGCAAGAGCCGTCGGTCGAAGCGAATTTCGCATGTGCCAGGTATCACGTTCTCTTTTTCCCCCCCTTTGATCATCGTGATTGTGAATCTTCCCCAGACGAATTCTCTTGGCGCATCAGGTGGAGCTTTCAGAGATGACTCTCTCCTTTCAACGACGTTTCTATAGTCTTCAAGTTCAGAGACTAGTTTGACTGCTTCTTCGATGGCGTTTTTTGCTTTGAAGGGATATCCTGCGTGTCCTTGCTTTCCTTCCACCGTTACCTTTCCCCATATGATACCACTTGCACCCAAGTAGAGTCGTTCTGGACCTGCGTCAACAACCAGCCCTGCATCACCCTTCAATCCATAGTCACTTAGCACGTAGTCAACTCCATATTCCCCGCCAATTTCTTCGTCCACTCCTGCAATCAGTTTAAGATTGATGTCCAAATTCTTCTCCTTCCTTAATAGCAGCAGAGCCCCCATCGCAGCCGCGATGCCGGACTTGTTGTCCGCGGTTCCTCTTCCGTACGCCTTTCCATCTTTGATGGTCAATCCAAACGGGGGATAACTCCAGTTGGGTCCGGGCGGTACGATGTCAAAGTGCGATTCGACAAGAAGAGTGACGTCTGAGCCTGTATCTAACGTGACGATCACGTTTGGGCGTGGAAGACCGTCCTTAGCCACGCGCTCTCCATCAATTATCTCTACATCTAAAGAGTTGTCTCTTGCTTCTTCCGCAATTATTGAGGCGCATTCGTCATATCCCTTTTTTGTGACGGCGTCAGTATCAATTTCCACCATCCTTGAAAGAAGGTCAATCTCGTAAGACAAGGAATTCAAACTATCCCACCTTCTGCTATTCTATCACGTAGTTACGTGAGAACCTATTACACTTTTATTATTTAACCGCGAACGTAAATTCAGCTCTCAACAATTCCCCAGGTGGCGAAGCGTGTGAACAATGAAATGAACCCCGTGAAGGTTCTTGAACGCCTTATACAGTTTCCCACCTACCAAATTGCGCCCGACAAAGTCGCTGAAGGAATGAAAGAATGCGCATCTTATCTGTCTAGCCACTTAGAGCGGTTAGGGTTCAGCGTGAAGATCGACGAGTTGTTCAACATTACGGCGGAAAGGGAATTTGGCGGAGAAAAAACCTTCTTGATAAACACACACTTTGATACCGTCGCTCCCGCAAAGAGATGGGATGAGGCACTTGAGCCGACATTGAAGGGGGGTAGATTATACGGTCTTGGATCCTCGGACGCTAAGGGAGGAATAGCCGCCATCATCTCTGCCCTTTCGCGACTGGAGAACTGTAGATTCGCTAAATTGATTGTGCAGTTTATGAATTATGAAGACAATGCAATCACATACCGTGGAATGGGAAGGTTAGGAATGCCATACTTTCTTTCAAAAAACCCCGGGTTCACCGCAGACTACGGTATAAATGTTGAGCCTACCGTGGCAGGTGACAGGCTAACACTCAGTGTCGGATGCACCGGTAGGCTGGCTTTCACTGTGAGAACCCTTGGAAAGGAGGCTCATTCTTCAACTCCGAAAGAGGGAAAAAATGCCATATACGACATGACGAAGGTGATAAATGCGCTTAGACGAATTCCACCTGGAGGATATAGAATAGCCGACTTTGACTTAGAGATGCCTATAAACGTCGCCACAATTGAAGGTGGAAGGGCAATAAACATCGTTCCTGGAGAATGCAGAATAAGATGCGAGAGGAGACTTTTCCCAGGGGAAAATCACAAGAACATTGAAGAAGAAATCCTTTTGGCTTTAAACAAAGTAAGAAAGGCCAAAATAGACTGCAATTTCCATCGACCGGTCCAGCTCCCATATGCCATTGATAGAAACGAAGAAATCGTTTCTTTGGTCGAAAAGGCGATCTCAGAGGCACTCGGCTACACTCCTCCCACTCGAATCGAGTTGGGGAGAACTGATTCCACTTATCTCTATCACCACGCACGAATAAAGACGGTGATAGTTGGACCGGGACACACAGGTCATGTCAAGGGCGAGTTCATCTACGTAGATAGACTACTCGAGTTTACGAAAATTCTTGAAACCCTGCTTGCTCATCATATGACCATTAAGAAAACTTAACTATTAACTCCGGAAGCTAACCAAACTTAGCTAGCAAAGAGCGTTCTACAAAAATATACGCAACAACAATCATAACGCAGCCTAGCAGAAGCAAGATAAATGCTTGGCGAGGCCTGTAAGCGTATTTTGTGCTTTGATACGCCAACAGAAAACCTACAACGCCAATGGTGTAAAACATCATAGCTGATATACTCTCAATGAGAAGCTGTTCGTTAAGAGCGAACGGATAGAATGAGATGAACGTTCCGCCCCTTTGAAACACTGCTATGAAAGGCTTTTCCAGAATGTCGTAGACTCCGCCTCCGAGTAAAAAGACAGAGGCGCCGATAAATATGAAGGCGATGACCAACACTGAAGGTTTGGCGGTCACTATCTTCCAGTAGGTCTTTCGCAAAAAATACGCTAAGGACGACGTTTTCCTTTTAATGCGCCTTGTCATAGGCTCTATCTGTCTCCGTTTTTCACTAGGTGTTCAACGACTTCTTTCGCCCATGAACCCGTATATGGATTTTTCGCAAGCTCTTTTAAATATTCCTTCCATGAGAGGTCTAACGCGTTTTTCCATTGATCATACTTTTCAACGATGTTTTTATACGCCTTTTCGTGCAGTTCACAGTATCTCTCATTGGCTTCCTTGTCGCAAATTTTGCATTTCATTACGTTTCTTCCTCTCTTCCTTTTGCGGACAATCTGGGTTGAAACACAGCCTCCAGGGCCTTTTGCCCCTCATGCGGATCAGCAGTAGGGGCCATCCGCATGCGTTACATTCCTTCTGCAAAGGTTTGGTGGTTCCCCGTTGAGGTAGTGGAAATGACGTCTCGCAAAGACCCTTAAAGTAGTTGGTACAGCCTATGAAACGTTTCCTGGTTTTCCGCGAATACAATATCATTAGTTTGCCTGTGCCGCAGGTGGGGCAGTCTCCTACGATTCGCTCTTGAAGTCTCGCTCGTTTGATGGCCTTGCTTAGCCCCTCGCCTATAGCTCTCTCCTTTTCTCTGAAACTTTCTAATTGTGGCTTCAGTTGCTCAATGGCCTCGAGGAGTACATTTTCCCTCTTTTCATTGTTGCTCTGAATTCGCTCCATTCTTTCCTCAAGATTGTGGGTAAATCTCACTGATACTACTCCCGGAGCGTGTTTTTGGAGAATATCAATTATGTCGAACCCCAAGTCCGTAACCCTGATCCTTTCATCTGTGATGTAGTTGCGGTTGTACAGGGTTTGAATGATGTCCGCACGTGTAGCCTTTGTTCCAATGCCAACTTTTTCCATTCTCTTGAGCAAACTGCTTGGGTTATAGCGCGGTGGAGGGTTGGTGAATTTGTCTTCTCTAAGCACTTGCTTCAGCCGAATGGTATCTCCTTCTTTGATGGGAGGCAACAAGACTTCTTCGGTTCTGGTGTATGGTTTATAAAAGCGCATCCACCCTTCTTCTATGATTTGTCTTCCTCGCAGAAAGAAACCATGGCCATCCACATCTAGGTGAACCCTTACACTCTGTTTAATTGCGTTTTCGCCGAAAACCGCCATAAAACGTCTAACAACCAAATCCCACAGTTTTCTCTCTGGGTCGCTCAACTTTGCTTCTGGCAGGTTGCCTGTAGGATATATAGCTGGATGCGCCGGATCAGTTTTCTTGCCTTCCCTCGGCTTCAATTCTTTATTCTTGAGAAGTTCTGAAGCCAGCCTTTCATAGGCTCGTTCTCTCTTTAGTCCTTGGAATATTGCTTTGTAGTTAATTGCTGGTGGCAGTTTCTGGCTACTGGTTCGTGGATAAGAGATTAATGCTTGAAGGTAGAGGCGTTCCGCGATGCCTGAGGTTCGTCTGGGGGTGTACCCGAACAAACTATACGCTTGGGTTTGTAATGCGCCTAGGTCAAAGGGGATTGGTGGGTTTTGCCTAAATCGTCTCAGATCAACCTTCTTAACTTCGCCGACTTTTCCCTTACAGGCCTTTACTAATGCATCAGCCTGTGCCTTCTTTTCGAGTTCCTTCTCTTCATACTCTACCTCATATGTAGAGTCATCTATTTCGACTTCAGCCTTTATGTCCCAGTATGGTGTAGGTACATAGGACCGAATGGCTCTTTCTCTGCTAATTAGAAATTTCAGGGTTGGCCCTTGCACCCTACCAGTGCTCAGGGTGGCGTATTTTCCGCTCCAACGTTTAGCTGCAAGAGTCAGAGCACGTGAGAGATTTACGCCGTAAAGCCAGTCCACTTCGTGTCTGGTCATTCCAGCCTCTATGAGGGCAAAATCAAGATGGGGAAGGGAGTTATCGTAAGCCTTCTCCAACTCTTTTTGTGTTAGAGTTGAATATTTCATTCTCTTCGCTGTGCTCTCTCTGTCCTCACACGCATACTTCAGTATGCTGTAGCCGATGAGGCTTCCTTCAAGGTCATAGTCGCATGCATCTACAAAGGCCTCTGCATCCGCCGCGAGTTTCGAGAAGGTTTTAACCCATTTGCGGATTTCCTTTGACCCTCTTTCTGCTACATGCCGGGGTGCCCACTTAAAGCTAAAAACAGGATAATAGTTTCTTTTTCCTCGCTCATGAACAACCGTGTAGAGATGACCTAGGGCTGGAACCACAACGATTTTTCGGTCTCGGTGGGCTATGTAGTATGGCACTCCTTCTTCTTCGATTTTTTTAGGTTCTCCCTTAGAGCTAAGCGCTTTCGCTATTCGTTTAGCAGCATCAGGCTTCTCGGTAACAATTAAAGTATATTTTTCCAAGTGAGCGCCTTCCTCATTTAGAGCATGGAGAAGTCATTTATATCTTGCGACGTTTCTATCTCTATGCTTGATGACGGGAGTGGAATGATGCCCCAAAAGGTGGTCTGCCACAATTGTGGTTCTATTCTCTATGAGGGGTTGGACTTGAAACCCCCGGACGAAATTATTCAGTCCTATGATGGCAAGTGTCCTAAGTGTGGCAAGAAGTTGTCTTTCATTCCAAAGGACGTCGAAGTTAAATCTGCTGATGGTTGATAACGAATATTCAAGGCACTTGGGGGGCTGTTCGACGGAGGAGATTGCGAAAAGAACTCATCTTTACGAGTTTCATAGCCGACGGGGCCACATGACCAAATTCGCAGGATTCGAAATGCCATTATGGTTCAAAGGAATCATCCAAGAACACATGGCAGTAAGAAAAACCCTTGGCATCTTCGACATCACACATATGGGACGGGCACTTATAACAGGCCTGGAAGCTGAAGCCTTCCTCAACTACGTGACTACGAACGATGTCTCTACCTTGGCTCCACTGAGTGCACACTATTCTACCATGTGCAATGCCCGAGGTGGCATAAAGGACGACTTCGTTCTCTCCAGATTAGGACAACAGAAGTTCCTAATCGTGTATAATGCAGCCAACAGAAGAAAAGACTTCGAATGGTTGGCCAAGAACTCTCAAGCCTTTAAGGCTAAAGTTGAAGACGTTTCAGACAACATAGCCATGTTCGCAGTGCAAGGCCCCAACGCAGAACAAGTCCTGCAAAAAATATCCACAGAAGACTTGAGCGGAATCAAGCGATTCAAGTGCGGCTGGACTAGACTATCTGAAGCCAAGGCGCTCGTTTCGAGAACCGGATACACGGGTGAAGACGGATTCGAACTCTTCATCTGGAACACCCCGCTTTCACACCCTGAAGCAGCGGCTACAGTGTGGAACGCCGTCTTGAAGGCAGGTCAAGACGCAGACATTGAACCATGTGGCTTGGGCGCTAGAGACACCTTGAGACTTGAAGCTGGCATGTGCTTATACGGAAACGACATCGACGAAGACACCACCCCCCTAGAAGCGAAGCTGAGTTTCGTTGTAAAATTCGGAAAGGAAAACTTCATCGGTAAGGACGCCTTACTGAAGAAAAAAGCTGAGGGCATCGAATGGACGCGTGTCGGCATAAGAACACTCAAGAAGGGAATCCCACGTCCAGGCTATGAATTATCGAAAAACGGGAAAATTATAGGACGAATTACAAGCGGGACTTTCTCGCCCATACTCCAAGGCGGTATCGCTATGGCATACGTTCCCAGACAGCATGCGTCCGAAGGAGAAACAGTCATGGTAAAGGTAAGAGAAAAACCTGTAGAGAGTGAAATCGTAAAGCTTCCCTTCTACCAAAGGATTTCCCGCGATAAAATAAGATTCATGGGCAACGAGATCGAATGTCGCATAGGAGAATGGGAGAGACTTCGAAAAACCTAAAAGTCAAATACACAGATTTCAGAATTAACCTAAGGTGACAAGTATGCCAGAATGGATATGCCTAAAGTGTGGGCACAAGTGGAGTGAAGAGGGAGAAGTAGAGCCGAGATACTGTCCTATGTGTGGGAGCTCCACCATATACGTCCCGAAAGTCAAAAAACCGAAAAAATAGCGAAAAACCTTCCACGCAAAGATTAGGAGCAGAGTCCCACATTTTTGTCGGCCACCCTCTGGGCTAAATCCAATGTTCTTTCTGAAGCACTTGCCTGCTACGAGTTAGATCTATTGCCCCATCACCGTAAGAGAAATAAAAGGGTTCTCTGAATTGTTGACAAAGAGGTCTCGTAAACATGAAGGTCAGGGATAGGGTCATCGACGCTTTGAAGAATCTAGGGGCTCTTCGGTTTACGATCTCTCATACTTCACTCTTACACGCTTCCTTACTTCTCCTGATCCTTTTCCTCGCCTTCATGGTTAGAATGCTCCCTATACGCTGGGGTTACTATCTTTCCGAGTTCGATCCTCACTGGCAGTATAGATTTACAAAGTATACGGTTGACAACGGATTCTTCGCCTGGACTTCTTGGCGCGATTACATGAGCTGGTATCCAGCCGGGCGTGTGGCTGCCCGCACCTCGTATCCCGGTCTGCCTTTGACTGCGGCATTTCTATACTCCGTAGCACAAGCCTTGGGAATATCTATCCCTTCGATTTATTCCCCGAATCCCCTCACACTGGATCCGGTTTTCAATTTCTGCGTAATCTTCCCAGTTATCATGGGTACATTGACGTGTTTGGTCATATACTTTCTTGGCAAAGACATTGGCGGCAAGGAGGTCGGTATCTTCTCAGCCCTATTCTTAGCCCTAAATTCTTCATATATCAGTCGTACCGCTCTTGGTTTCTTCGACGACGAAACTGTAGGGATATTCGGCATTCTATTGTTCATCTTCTTCTTTCTAAGGTCCATTGAACCGGAGAGATCGCTTAGAAGCAATTTGGCCTATGGAATTGCTGCCGGACTATCTCTTGGATATATCATTACTTCCTGGGGCGCATCAAGGTACCCGATTGGAATGGCCGTACTTTTCGTGTTTGTCCTACTCTTGCTGCGGAGGTATTCTTCTCGTCTGCTTCTTTCGTACAGCACAACATTTGGACTAGCTCTTTTCATCGCCGTCAACGTTCCCTTCGTAGGCTTCAAGTTTTTGACCGAAGTGTCCTCTCTAGCCATATTCGGAATCTTCTTATTGCTCTGTTTAGCTGAGGCTTCCAGCCACATTAAAAGCGCCAAAATGAAAACGTTCTTTGTATTGGGCTTTCTTGCTTTCTGCATCCTCTTGTTCCTTCTCCTCTCATGGTTCGGGTACATTAGCCCCTTAGGAACTAAATATCAGTCCGTTTTAAATCCCGCCACACGCCTTGAACACCCCCTTATTGAGTCTGTGCAAGAACATAGACCCACTGCTTGGGGGTCATTTTACTTTGACTTCGGAATTGGCGTCTTTTTCATTCCTGTGGGGTTGTTCTTTGCGGCTCAGAACCCTACAAATAGAAATCTCTTCTTGTGTATATTCGGTTTGACTTCCATTTACTTTGCTGGTTCCATGGTACGACTGACTTTGCTTATGGCTCCTGCCCTCTGTCTCTTGTGGGCCCTAGCTCTGGTTCGGCTTCTACGACCGTTTATCACTATTCTGAAAGAGGTCCCAACAATCCCAAGGCGGAAGATTGGTTTGCGGGCTCATGTTGGAAAGGAGTTTAGTGGGGCCTTCTTTGTGCTAGCTTTTCTTCTACTTACGTTCACCTTCGTCTTGCCTAGTTCTGAATCGACTATTGGAGTTTCCAGAGTTTTCGATCATGCCTACATACCTACCACACTCGCTTCCGCCAGCATGCCCGTTAAGCCGAGTGAGGCAGTCAGCGACTGGTTTGACGCGTTAAATTGGATGCGAACTGATGCCGACGTAAAGGTTGTGGCTAGCTGGTGGGACTACGGATATTGGATCACGACTATCGGCAACCGAACAAGTCTCGCTGATAATGGAACATGGAACCTAACGCAGATACAGAAAATAGGACTGATGTTCGTGTCAAACGAGACTGACGCAGTTGAAATCCTCCGAGCATACGATGCAACGCACGTTTTAGTATTTACAACATTCAGATCTGATGGCAGTGATCAAGGATGGGGTGATGAAGGCAAGTGGTGGTGGATGGCAAGAATCGCCAATGGCACAAAATGGAAGGGAGAAACTGTTACGGTGCCCCCAGAATCGTACTTTGGGAGCCGCAACGAAGAAACTGCAGCCTGGGAATGGAGCCCCGAAGGGCAGGCTACCGTCATATACAAACTAATGCAGTATGGAAGGGAAACACGACTTGGTGTCGAACCGCGCACCGTTGAACTAGAGCATTTTGAACAAGCGTTTTTCTCCGAAGGGAGACCCTATGGTCAAGCAATACCACTGGTGTGCATATACAAGATCATTTACGACTGAACACAGCTTCATGAAATGTAGGTGATTTTCTCTTCTTCCATTCTACGCATCTTTTGTGCGTGTTTTTCTCGACGTTCCTCGATTTCTTGCATCCTTCCCACGAGTTTCTCGGATTTCTCTATTTCCCCGTCTAACCCGCTTAGGTCAACTTCAATCTTCAGCATCTTTTCCATAACCTTTAGAATGCTTTTCGCTGCTTTCGGGTCTGGTAGGTACCCACGGGTCTCTGCTAGAAGGCACAGTGCGTCAATTTTCCTGAACCTGGCTAAGCCTAACAGCAAGCCCGCCGTTCCAACTATTGGGTTTCCTGCGGGGCTGGTTACTGCTTCTGCTTGTACAGCTGTTTTCAAGAGGTCAGAGCTTGTTGAGGCTGCTATCACTTTTGGGGTTCCTTCCACTTCTTTTCGGTATCCTCCAACAGTTACGACGGTTTTTACGTGATGTTTTTCTGCGTAATCGAGTATGGCACTAGCTACCTCGTATTGGCCTTCGACAGTTTGGGCTTGGCTGTCTCCGGTGAAGAGAATGAAGTCGTTCTCTCCAGCCTGATTTTTCCATAGATAGAAATTTCCGCGTAGAAGTCGAACGTTTCCTCTTTTGTTTACAAGAACGTAGTAGGGGAAGTGAGGGGAATAAAGCTCAGCAAGTTTCTTCGCCTTCAACTCTTTGGCCAAGTATCGTGTGGCGATTCTGCCGACCATTCCTAATCCAGGGAGGCCCTCTATCAACACTGGATTTTTCAGTTTGACTTTCTCTTTTTCCTTTATGATCGTCTTTTCCATCTTACCCTCAACCTTTCATTGCTCGTCTATATTTTGCGTATTTGTCTTCGGGTGAGAACTTGGCTGGGTGGGGTATGTGCAGGTTTCCTCCGCAATGCGGGCATCTTTCTTGATTTAGTGTGTATTTTTTGCATTTTTCACACTTTCTAAGCAGCCAGACCATTATTTTCCTCTCTGGAAGACACCTTGCCCTCCGACTTTGGTTATGTTCTTCAGAACGGTTTCTGTGGCCTCGCTCAGATATTTCTCAGCCTCTTTATAGTCTTCGGCAAAGACTTCAATGCGGTATCTGGGCGGAGCGACCACATAGACGCGGATTTTTGCGCCATGGGGTTTTCTGATTTTTTGAGCGGTCAAAAGAGCGTTTCGGATAAGAACGGCTCCGTTTGGTTTTGTGCACTGCAGTTCTAGGATTCCCTTTACTTTCACCAGGGATAGTCTTATTTTTTCCTTTGCGATCTCCTCAATTGTCGCTGCGATATCTTTGGGTATGCCTAGCTTTAGGAGAATCTCTGCTCCGTCTCGCGCGGTTTTCTCCAGTCCTTCGTATAGTTCTCCAAACTCCTTTTCCATCAACGCCCCAGCTTTTTCATACACTTCTTTCGGGGAGATCTTGAGTCTTTCAGAGGCGGTGTGCAGCAGACTATCTGCTTTTCTTTCCTTCTTCCAAGAGAGAATCTTTTCTTTTCTCTCGCGTTTTGTAACTCTTCTGAGGGAGAGGTCTACGTGTTCTTTTTCGGGGTCGACGCGTAGGACCTTTAGCACCGCTTTTTGCCCTTCCCGCACGAAATCTCGGATGTTTCTAACCCACGTCGAGGATACTTCCGATATGTGGAGCAAGCCTTCTTTCTTATACTCGTCGAGCATGACGTAGGCGCCGTAGGTTGTTATTCTTTCAACAGTGGAGATTACGAGGTCGCCTCTATCTGGCCACTCTCGTTTTCTGAAGGACATCTTCATCTTTCCTTTGTGTTTAGTCTAATACAGCCACTATTTCACCTTTGATTTCTGCCTTCCCACCAGAAGGTTCAGCGAGTGTGGCTGCGCAGATGTTGCAGCGAACCGCGTTTGTCGCGTGGCTGAATACTATCTGCTCGTTTCCGCAGTCTGGGCATTTTACCCTAATGAACCTACTTCTGGGTTTCGGTATAAGCTTCTCCCATTCACTCATCTTTCGTTCTCCTACTCTATGGTGACCTTTCTAAGGCGTATGCCTTCCTTATGGCGTGTGTACCCACAAGTCTTGCACTTCAGCTTCAGAGTCTGCTTCTTTGTTGTTTTGGCGAACTTTCGTTGCCGTATAAATTTTTGTCCACCATACCCCTTCTTTTCGCGCTCGTGATGTCTGCTACCGCTAGCCAGAGCCCGATCTTTACCTCTTTTGTAGAGGGAAACCGAGTGTAGCTGATGCGATTTGCATCTCGGACAGTACGTCGTGATTTCTTTGGGGACATTCAATCTATCCACAGACTTGTGTTGGTATAGGACAGCCTACCTAATTACTATTTATGGTTTTCCAGGCTTGGATTTAAACGCTCCCTTTTCTCGAAGGCACACAAGAGCATGGAAAACCTACAGTAGTCACATGCTGCGTGCGCCCGAGGTTATAGACTTATCTGCTTGGACTAGAAAAGGAGTATTTTGCACGAAAAGCTAAGGGTTACTCGAAAATGAAGGAGAAACGCATCTCAAAGGTTCGCAAGCGTGCCTCTAAACGAGTAATCATGAACAGCGCGAGGAAGGGAATCTATGACGGGAATCCCCTCTTGGCTACCCCGCATCAAGTAACATGCAAAGATTGTGGCTCCGCGCAGAAGGTAACCTATCTAGACCACCTGAAGAAGGGACGTTTTGAGCTAGGCAAGACTGAAGCAGTAGAAGTTAGTTACGCGGCACCGACCATAACAGGACTGGGTCATGCAAGTGAGAGGATAACCCCAGTCATAGTAAGAGTCAGATGCCAGAAATGCGGTGCTGAAACTTCCTGCAGTCCCATAAGTCTTGAGTACCTATTCTTCACAGCAGAAAAGCAACGGGAAATGGAGCACATGTACGTTTAATGCGAAGTAGAAGCAGCTAACATTGCGACTTTCGCCTTGATCTCATCGAAAACCTTTTCGTCGGCGCCTAATGGAAGATTGATGGGGTCGTCAACATCCCAAACTTCCATCTTCTTTGCTACCTCCGGATGTTGTCGCAGAATCTCGTTTCGATGATTTTCCTTCATGCCAACTATTAAGTCGAATTCCTTGAGGTTCTTTTCTCCTACCCACTCAGGAACACTCTTTAGATACACTGACGCGTTTTCCTTTTCTAGGAGACGTCTCGCATTTGGAGCAATCATCCCAGCAGGGTGTGTTCCCGCTGATTCAACCTCGATATCACTTCGAACCTTCTTCATAAGAGCCTCAGCGACCGCGCTTCGGAAAGAATTCCCAGTGCAAACGAACAGAATCTTCACGTATTGTACCCCCCTCATTCTACATCATGTTCGCCAAAATTCAACGTTTCCATCTCGGGAATGCTCTGCCGTTATTTTGCTTCTACTTCCACTGCCACGGCTCGTTTGAGGAAGATTCTAGCGTTTTCAGTAGGCAAAGTTGCTATGTCTTCAGGCTTAAACGGTCCATAGGTCTTCATGTCCGATCCAACGATGGCAGGGATTTCCTGTAGAAACCGCACCAGCAGTTTCTTGGGCTTCTCTCCTTTTTCAACACGTGACACCTGTCCCCGCAGAATGCCTTTTAGAAACGTTTTATAGGACTCGGCTAAAGGAAGAATCTCTCCATGCAACCTCGCCTCTTCCTCAGTTAAGACTTCTCTAGACACAGGTTTCCCTGAAGCAGCGCTTTTCAGAGCTTTCTCGTAACGCAGCTCAACCAGCTCCTTAACCAATCTCTTGGCGTTTTCACGCTCACGCCTCAGAAGCCTAGCCTTCATTGTCTTTTCGTCCAACATTCGGCTTTCCTCCCGAATCTTCTTCATGTACCCCGCGAGCGCCGCGTAGAATTTTCCTGAAAGCTTCTGGATTTCGCCGCTTTCCTTTTCCCGCTTCCATGCTTCAAAGAGTTCATTGTACACGTTCAGTCCACCACTTTGGCAGCCCCTTTGCACAAGAGAAACAGTGCAGCCGCCGTCGGGAGTTCGATTTTTTGTGTCTCGTACGGACCGTAACTTTCATCTCCCAACCTGAATTTTGGGGCTTCTGAGACAGAAAGCGTCACGGCTCCTTCTGTAAATGCTACGGTCTCTTTATAGGGGTCAAAGTCCTCTATACCCGTAATTGGCACATCGGTTTTCTTTAACCCAGTCTTTCCGTGCAACGTGTTGCTCAGTCTTATCAGACGATGGATGTCCGTCGTGACCACTGTGTCGATTTTTACCGCTCGCCTTTCGGCTCCATACTGAGCTATCTTCTTCCAGCTTTCTAAGCCGACATCTTTTATGCTTCCCCAAGGGCCTTCCGCCTCCCAGCTTTTCAGAAGCGTCTCCTTATGCTTAATTATACTGGCAATGGCCCCCTTCTTCAGTCCAATCGCATCCAGCTCCTCTGGAGCTGCGCTGAGAAGAAGATCATAGGTTCCCTTAGCGATTCTTCCTCTCCATCCCGAGTCATGTAAACTTGGTCCAGCCAAGACATGCGACTGTTTCTCCCTCTTACCTTCTAGACCGTGAAAACTCATCTCCAAACCAATCCCCACGAGATAGTCAACGATCTCCTTACGAGCCATGGAATCCAGCCCTCGAACTTCCTCGTTCTCCACATGAACGTGATATCCACGATGACCGGAAAAACTCACCCCTATCTCTTTTGAGGATACTCCAAAATCCTGGGTCAATACGTCCAGAAGCTTAATCGTCTCTTTTTTGGCAGATTCCAAACAAACTTCGCACAGCCAGGTCTTTTCATCAAACTTCTGTTGACCACAAGACGGACACTTCCTGGGAATCCCGCCCTTCCCTACGACACCACAATTACTACAAACCCAGGTATCATGAGTCTTCTTGCAAGGAGTCGGGATGTGATCGGCATCGATGTCAAAAATCACGTCGGCTCCTAGCCAGCCTTTCTTGCCCATCTCCTTCTCAGGCTCTTCATAATATGCACTCGAATAATAGACATGAGACGGAACAGAGGTTTTCAGTAAGGACCTAAGGCCGTCTGCATTCCTAAAAGCTTTATGCCTAACCATCACTCGTTCTTTTAGCAACAGAAAACCAAACTCACGCTTCTCAAGAGAAGTTGGAGGCTGAATGATAGAGGAATTTTCGTGATAATATTCGGCAAACTTATCTCGAATAAACGATATTGATGAAGAGTTCTTCTCTCCTCTCATGTGCTAGTAGTTAGCTTAATCAATTATTAAATCGTTGCTTGATGATTTTCTTCGACAGAAGTAAATATAAAATACATATAGCTGCGAAACAGTATAACTGGCAAGCTTGAGTTTGTGGATATAGAATGGAATCGCCGTCTGCGTCATTAGCTACTGGTGGTGATCAGCGCTCTCTGCCGAGTGTATCTGTTGTCATAATTACTCATAACAGGTTGCGTGATGTGGTTAAGGCGTTAGACAGCGTTCTTCTTAACGACTACCCTCAGAAAATGCTGGAGGTGATAGTGGTTGATGATGCCTCGAGCGATGGTACATATGAAGTTCTCAAACAACGCTACAGACGAAAAGTGAACGTAATAAGAAATGAGGAGGCGATCTTTCTGGCAGGTTCACGAAATCGAGGTTTCAAGCTATCACGTGGTGAATACGTACTACAAATGGATGACGACTGCATTCTCTCTACAGATGCTCTTCGCAATCTTGTCAACGTTATGCGGAAGGATGAAACTATTGGAGTGGCTGGTCCCGCAGTGTATTATGGCGAGGAAAGACTTGTATATTGTGGCGCCAGAATCTACCCGTTTTATATGCCAATCAAACGCAAGAACAATACAGAGGTTATTGAATGTGAGTTCGTCCCTGGCACTGTTGGGTTGTTTAGACGAGAGGCGGTTATTAACGCGGGGTTATGGGATGCAGAGAATTTCACTTTCCAAGCTGAAGATGCTGATGTATGCCTTAGGATTAGAAGAGCTGGTTACCATCCAGTTTGTGTACCATGGGCTAGAGCCTACCATCTCAAGAAGCCATCACTGATCGATGTTTCTTCTTCCCGAAGAGCTTTTGAGGCTGGTAGGTCAAGAATACTTCTCTACAGGAGAAATCTTAGTAAACTTTCTTTCATCTTTTACTTAGCATCAGTCAATATTCTCGTCTTGTTTCTCTACGTTCTACTCATTACCTTAAAGAGAAAATCCATGGAGCTAATAGGCGCCTACATAAGGGGTATTGCACATGGCCTTCTTACAAGAAATTAAGAAAATAGTAGCCCAATGGGTAACAAGGCTGAGTTTACTTGATTACGTAGTAATATACATTGCCATTTTATACTCAGCTGTTTTCAGCCTCGTATCAATCTATCGATATCAAAACTTCATGAGTTATCTTGACCTTGGCACTCACGTACAAGCAATACACACAACTCTTTCTGAGGGAAGATTATTGTACCAAAACTTTGAGGCCTTAAACACTGTAGTTCGAGAGGGTTATGCTTATTATGGAAGCTACCTCGGCATCCACTTCGCACCCATACTTTTCTCAGTAGTTCCAATCTTTGCTGTATTTCCCCGCCCCGAGACTCTATTGGCGTTGAAGTCGATTGCCATCGGCCTTAGCGTGATCCCCGCGTATTGCCTCGCAAAAACCGTCCTTCCAAAGAAGACTACCTTACTAGTAACAGTACTTTACGTTCTCCATCCTGCGCTTCATACACTTACCTTTAGCGACTTTCAAGCTCAGGCGTTCTTCCCACTGCTAATCTTAGCAGCCATTTTTTTCTTAAAAAAGGAAAATTACCCCTTCTATTATCTCACCCTCATACTTTCCTTAATGACAATGGAGTTCATGAGCATACTTGTTGCGGCCTATGTGCTCATCGAAATAGTCGTCGGCAAGAACAAACACAAAGCACCTAGAATTCACCTAATGGTCACGTTGCTGGTAGCCGTAGTATGGTTTGTAATTGCGAATCTGATTATGTCTACATTCAAGCCTCAAGCACTATCTCCATGGACATCAGTACTTGAAGGAGGAGCGCTTCAAGCCATCAGTTATGGCTTCGTTGAAAAGATAGTCTTCCTATTGATTATATTCGTTCCTTTCGGCTTCTTACCCATTCAATCACCGTACGTGCTTTCACTACTACCTTGGATAGGAATAACGCTTACTTCAACGAGTGGTGGCGGTTTTCAACTCGGATGGCATTATGGGGCCTATTTCATGCCATTTCTCTACATAGCCCTGCTAGACGCAATAAGCAACGGTGGAAACAAGATCGGCATGCAAAAGATCAATGTGAATCCTAAACTGGGGAGAACACTTCTAGTAGTAAGCATCATTTTATCTATTGCATTCACGCCACTGAACCCTGTGACTAATGGAAACCTTCCTGGTATAGCATATACAGCCAAACCATTTGACAGCAAACACGTGGAGCTCTTAAACAACATCACGAAACTCATACCCCCAAATGCTATTGTGCTTGCGCAAACACCACTCTCTCAGCATCTTGCCACACGCTCAAACACCTATACTTACGTTCCCAATCTAGATGATTTTGACATAGAGTATATCATAGCAGACTCCAAGCATTGGGATTTTAAGTTCAATAATTTCGACAAAACAATAAAATCAGCGCTAAATAGTGCGAAATACGGCATCCTAACTTATTCAGACGGAATCTTGTTGCTAAAGAGGGGGTACAACGGGGATCCTCTGCACTATAAGAACTTTGTTGGAATCTTCGGCTATTCAGGCATAATTGCTAGCAAACTGTTCACTCTCAGTGGCACGCTAGCCATGGAAAATTCACGCATCGTCTACGACCCCTCATCTAAAAGCGGATATGTAATTATGTACGACGCAACGACTGGGTGGGGCGGTACTTCCTGGTACGGTCCAGGTATATGGCTACTACCCGGTTCATACAACGTCACTTTCGCCTTGAAAGTGGACCCCCACGGTGAAGTTAGACCTGAAGGTTACTTTCTCACACTTGATGTATCCACCAGAAGCGGTCAAATCTTTGCGAAAAGACATGTTTACGGAGTCAGCATTCCGGCAACAAGACGATGGTTTAACATCACACTTCCTTTCGCTTTGGATAAAATTGTTGAAGATGTCGAGTTTAGAGGATTAAATGTTAATGGAGCTAGCATCTACTTGGACTACATCTTTTTAGAACAGACTTCCCAATCATATGCACCGATAACCTCCTTCACCTTCGATTACGAGGATTTAGGCATAAGCAAGGCTGAAGTTGTGGACAAGGTAATAGTCCATACAGAAGGAAATGGAACAATGTGGCTTGGACCACTCAAAACCCTACAACCAACCAATTACACCGCAAGATTCTGGCTAAGACTTGATAATACCACCGAAGGACACCTGATAGACATAGAAGCAACTGCCAAAGGAACCGAGAAGCTAGCATATTTGGGCATCTACGGCAACAATTTCACTGAGGTAGGCTCATGGCAAGTTTTCGAACTTACGTTTACACTAAGCAGCGAAGCAAACGTAGAGTTTGCAGGACTTAACGTAGAAGAAGACGCGCAAATATCCCTTCTCATCGCAGAGTTGCAAGGCGGAACCCCATGAAAGTTGCCCTCTGCCATCACTACAGTATAACATACTCCGCTGGAGGAGAGAAGTTTCTGATTACTTTGATCAAAAGTTTAGGAAAATCTGGTTTTAAGACTAAGTTACACGCTTTACCCTTTCTACGTAACCCCGATGTAAGCCCAAGTCAGCTACTTGACAGAATTGAATACGAGGAAAAATGGCATCACAATGTTGATGCCGACGTAGCCTACTTTATATACGCTCCATTGGTGATCCACTTATTTCGGTGCCATTGCCCGAAAATCGCAAGCGTTCACGCATTCGCCCTCGCTCCTGAACTACAGAGTAAAGAAGCTCTCCCGAGAAACCCTTTAGAGTTTCTAAAGATCCATGGACGCATCCCAACAGCTGCCTATTATAGCAAACCGCTAATGAACTCAGAGTTAAAGGTCTTCGACGCAATACACAAGATAAATCCGAATATGACTTTAGAGCACAAGAGAATCTTCAACATATCAAACTGGGTTGACACAGACTACTATAAGCCCACACGAGAGAAAGACAGAGATTTCACAATACTATTCGTTGGCAGACAACAGTGGAAAAAAGGGAACGATACCTTCCTCAAGGTCGCCCAATATTTCAAGAAGTACAATCCAAAGATAAAGTTCGTCGCTGCAGGCAGAAGTAGAGAGACAGCTAGCCAAGGACTTGTTGAAGATAGAGGCTTTCTATTCGGAAAGGATTTATTAGATCTCTACTCATCAGCTCACATCGTCCTGTGCCCATCTAGAGTAGACGTATGTAGCTTAGTAATACTTGAGGCATTGGCCTCTGGCACCCCTGTAGTCACGACCAATATACCAGCCCACAAGCTTCCTCATCTACCACTCTTTTTCGCCTCAACAGTACGAGAAACAGTCAAGCATGTGCTTGCACTCTACGATTTGTTCAGCAAGAATCAAGAAAAATACTATGAACTGGCCGAAAAATCTAGGGAGAGCGTGAAGAAATTCTACAGCGCAAGAGTTTTGCTGCCACAATTTGAACAGATGCTAGTAGAAATCAGTAAAGAAAATTAGTGAATCGTTCTAAATCTGCTTCCAATCATCTTGTGTGCCTTCCCGAGGAAAGAAGTTAGGCTCCCAAACATTGATTTCGTAACGTAGGAAATGAAACCTTTGAACTCGGCTTTGGTCAATTTCGACTTTCCTAGTTTTCGATTCACAAAAGTTATCGGCATTTCCCGGACTTTAAATCCTTTTAGTCTGGCTTGTTTTACGGTTTCGATCTGGATCTCGTAGGTTTGGCAGTGAAGTTCTGGCAACACTTTCTCAACGTATTCCTTGGTATAACATCGCAATCCGCTTGTGCAGTCACGTAACCTCGTTCTAACAATCGTCGAGGCAATCAGATTAGCAAGGCGACTGATCAACCATCGCACACTGTTCCATCCCACGATCTTGCCTCCTTGACAATATCTGCTCCCGATAACCAGATCGCACCCACGCTGCGCGAGACGGATTAACTTGGGTATGTCTCGAGGGTTGTGTGAATAGTCGGCATCCATAGTCACTATGTAGTCTGGTGGATGCTTTATAGAGAGAAGCGATCTAAATCCCGTAGTAATGGCTGTGCCCAATCCGAGTTTCTCAGATCTCAGGAAGAGAAGGATGTTGCTGAACTCTTTCTGAAGTCTCTTGACTATTTCAGCCGTTCCGTCTGGACTAGAATCATCGATCACAGCAACTGAAAGATTCAGTTTTAGTTCTTCAATCTCCCGAATCAGGGTTTCAATGTTTCCAGACTCACAGTAAGTTGGGAGGAGAACGGCGACTGACATCATGTTTACATCCCTTTCTTCATATCATACCGTCAAGTTTTCCGAATCGACTCACATTCTAGATTGGTGGCATCTACTTTTTATGGAAGGCTCAGATTTGACCTTTCATCTGTTATCGAGTTGCATTTATAACTATTGTGTATTAAGGGTCACTAAAGTCTGACAGTCTCCCTGCTCATGCCTTTTTCAAGATGGTGCTGTTTTCATCATCATTAGTTTCCTTTTGTAGTATGTGAGTGGATGACGTACTCCTTTGCATATTTCCTCTGTACTTGTGCAGAGCCCGTGGGTGCGTAGGGTGTCGCATCTTGGGGGGAGGTATTTTGTTCGGGATCCTCTGGCCCCAGCTATGTGTTCTACTTGGTAGCGGGTCATTCTTTCGTCGAAGTCTGAGAGTGCGCGGAAAAGGTCCATAACATTCTCTACGGTCATGCCGATATTTACCAGAAAGGATGTTAGGGCGAAACGCCCGATGTGGGATATCTGTTGGCCAGACACTATTGTATCGTATGAATGCTTAATGCAAGGCGGGAACGCGGAGATGATAACGCTTCGTGGAATCTCTTCCAGTTGGATTCTCCCTTTCTTTTCTAGGAAACGTTGTTTCAACCTGTCTACACGTTTCATAACTGCTTCAGGCAGTAGTCCCACTTCTATGTCGAGTTTGCCTTCCACGTACCTGCGCACTTCTTCCTCGAGAAGTCGGCTTGCTTCGCTCTTTGTCAAATAGACTGCACCATTCGAAACAAGTCTGTTGACGAGTTTCCATTCTTTCTCGTGAAAGACTGCCGAGTTTTTTAGGAAGTCGGTGAAGTGGAGTGCGAAGTCGTAGTTCCGTGGGCCCACGGTTCGGGTGGTTGGTTTGATCTTCCATTTGAAGTTTTTTGCGATTTCTGATATTTTTTCTTCGCGTTCTTCTTTGAGTAGACCGGAGACTCGTTTTGCTTCAGCTAGTGCGTATCTTTTCTTCACAAAAGAGTCGGCTGTGGCGGCCGCCATCATTATTGCTATTGGGAAGGAGGATATTTCAATATCGTCTTTACGTGACTGTTCACCTATGGTGCGGAAAAGCGTGGCTTCTTGTATTCTGGTTTCTGCTCTGTCTAGGATTGACGTGTATTCCGGGCTTGTAAGGTCTTCGATTTGGATGCCTAACCTCTTCACATATTCTGCTGCTTCTGGAGTGAAGGGATATTTGGCTAAGTCGTTTTTCGTTAGGACCTTGCTTCCCGCCCGTGGGGTTGTTTATTCTACTTCTATACGGGGGGCTAGGTAAAATGTTAGTTTTCCTTCCTTCTGCTGTTTGAAGTCTAGTCTGATGGGCATGTCGGTTGAAAATTCCAGTGAGGCGACGTCTGAGGTTGTGACGGCGGCTTTGACTATTTCGGAGAGGTAGCTTAGGCTGAACGTTGCTTTGGCTGGTTCTTTCGCCGTTAGATCTAGAAGGGCGTCGCTTCCTTTCTTCAGTTCTATTGTGGCGCCCATTAGGTCCCCTGTGGCGTTCATCACGATTTTTTCGTTGTCTGCCTCGACTCTGACGTGGTCGCTGACGAGGGATGCGTCCTCTATGGCTTCTCGCAGCCCCTCTGTTGTGGTCTTCGCCTTCACATTGAAGGTGACTTTGGGGGTTGGAACCTCTTCTTCCATGGCTTCGAGGGTAGGCATGTTGAAGGTGCGTGTATATTTTCCTTTGATCGTTATTTTCAATCGCCCAGTTTTTTCGTCAAGTTCGAGTTCCACGGATTCATCTTTCCCAGTTCGCCTTAGCAGCTTCAGCATCTCGCTTATGTTTACACACATCTTCATGTTTTCGCTGCAGTTGTATTCGTCAAAGACTGTTTTTGGCCACTCAAAGTCGACCATGGCTACTCTTGATGGATCCATGGCACGCAGTTTCATGCCTTCTGGCGTTAGGTTGAAAGTGGCTTCATCTATAAGTATAGAGATCGCGCCTACCATGTCTTTCAGAAACTTTGCGTCCGTCATTTTGACGTTGAACAGGGTAGAAACCTCCTTTAATGCGTATGCTTAAAGCCTTCTTCTCATTTAATCTTTCTTGTCGTGGTCCAATTTAAGCAAAATGTGCACGCGCATCTCTCTATGTGTTGATAATCCATTCAAAGACTTCTTTCTCAACAATGAATAAGTCAACTAGGCTACTCCCATTTGGTTTCATTGTCTTCCGTCAATCTTCTTTTCTGTAACGCTTTGTGCAGTTCTTCTACTCGTTTCCTGCTGATGTAGCCTTTGTGAGGACGAAAGCCTCCTGAAAATCCCTTAGGAATATGTAGTAACTCATGAATCAACGTCTTTTCTTTCTCTTCATCACTTAGGCTATCATAATGCTCAGAGATAACTTCGATAACATATGTGGGTGGTCGTAGCAGTGCCTCTTGCCAGATTCGTCCTAACCCATGAATACGGGCAACCGTGCGCTGAGATTTTGAACCTTTACTTCGGTAACAGTAAACAAACTGAGGGACAACATGAAACAAGTCCAAAC
>CAYGAE010000001.1:22957-41876 GCA_964347855.1 uncultured Candidatus Bathyarchaeia archaeon | reverse complement strand
CCTTTACTTCGGTAACAGTAAACAAACTGAGGGACAACATGAAACAAGTCCAAACGATTTGTTATCTCATGCACTAACCTCTTGACATCCGAAGCTTCTACATATTTCAAAGCCACACTACCCACACTCACAACTAGTATGCGCGTGCGATCACCTATGAAAAAGAATAGTGTATCATCGTAGTTTTCTTCTTATCCCATATCTAAACATTAGAGATAGAAAACGTAGCAAGCTAACAGCGATCACTCCCTATTCCATAACCGAACGTTTCTTCGCTTTATTACGAGATTCGTATAGAAAGACCGCAATAAGATATACCACAATCCAGACTATGAAAAATAGTTCACCATAATATTCATGGAACAACCGCGAAGCTTCCGGCCCAGTGTTTACACCGATTACGCCAATACTAACAATTCTAAGAATGTTCGTCATGAAGGTGCCAATGGCTCCTACTACGAAGTATGTGATTTTTCTTTTAAAAGATATCTCCGCATTCTTGAAGAACAGTACAATCACGATTGTGTAGATGATCAAACCATGCACACCTGCACAAGGCCAATAGATCAATAGATTCATAGGAGAACCCCCAGCCTTTCTGATAGCCAAGAGATAACCGTCCGCATAGGCGGTCGTTATAGTCGTGTAGCCTAGACCATTGAAAAAGAAAGCCGCTATAGAGACTATGGGCGGAACAAAGAACTGTAAGAACCATATCGTCCCCCCGTGGAAAAAGGCATCCACCATGAAAAATGTAGCCACCGATCCTATGAAGAACATGGAAATTTTGAATCTCCTTAAACCATCAAGGTTCTGTAGAAGCCATACCGAAAGTATAAAGAAAAATGTAAATAGCACAGCTTCAAAAGCAAGTGGCCAATCCCATTCCGGTTCAGGGAAAGGCGCGCCAAGAAGCTGTCCGAGTAATACGATTAAATCTCTGCCTCCGCTCACGTATTGCCACACTGTGAAAGCGGTGGGGACAAGCAAGGCGATTGACCCTAGAAGAACCCTTACATTCGGTTGTTGAAGTTCGGCATTCAGATTGAGCTCGGGAAACTTATGTCTTGACATATAGATTTCAAGGAGTATGAGCCAAATGAAAATTATGTAAGGCGCCCGTCCTTTCCATGTGACTTGGAAGGATGATGGGACAAAAAAGTAGAGTAAGAGGATGGGAACTGAAAAGCATACCAAAATCAAAACATCCAAGTTGAAAAATCGCCGAGAAATGTCCAAGGGTATCCTTCTTAGCCAATGTCTTGTCGTCATAGATCATCGCTCTACTTACGTGTGCATGGTGCCCACGGACGTATTTATGCATGTATACGCGCGTGCGCTAATCTTCACCAGTAAAAGTCAAGGTTGAACAACTCATCTTTAACTTCACTGCATCGTAGGTTTAGCTGTATTCTCGGAATGTGTAGTTGCACTTTGTGCATCTGAAGAATTGTGTGGAGGATTCGTCGCTTCCCCTCGTCTGCACCTGCCACGCGTAGGCGACGTTGTTTCCACACTTGGGGCATTCTATTCTAACGGTGGGCAACGTTCTTAGTTTCTGCTCCTTTTTCCCTATTACCGCAATGCTTTCTTGAGGAGTGCGATCTATGGTCTTCGGGGCTAAGGTGGGTGGACTCGTGGCTTGCTTTTTGTAGCCACATTTTGGACATGTTAGCATGAGGGCGCCTTTTCGCTTCCCTTTTTTCCGTGTTGGTGTTAGCCTTGTTCCACACTTAGGACAAAATTCCATGATACCACCCCACTTTCGGTCAGATTCCTTAATTCGGAGTCTTTTAAGTCTTTCTTCGATTTTTGATATCCTATATTTTACCTAGACAGCCAGCCGAAAGAGACTTTTCTGCGACATATCTATATTAGTCGCCGGCGATTTGCACGTCTTTGAACCGTATGTAAGGGGATACACAGCAGAAGGCGGTTTCACCGGAGGCAATCACTTCTTCGTTGGAGATTCCCGTTATGTCCTTGATTAAAGTGAAGACATTTCCGCTGACTAGGCCTCCCTTTACTGGAGAGGTGACTTCACCATTCTCTATCAATGCTGCGTTTCGAATCTCTGAGCCGAACAGCCCCGACGCTTCTTGGGGGTTAAGCCATGATAGTTTGTAGAGGAGTAGGCCCTTGGAGACTTCTGAGATCAGCTCTTCCAAAGACTTCTTGCCCGGCTCGACTTTGAAGTTAGAGGTTTGGTTGTAAGGTAGTAACTTGAACTTCTCGTCTATATAGAAGAAAACGGTTGTCTGGCGGATTCCATTTCCAGTTGACCCCTTTCCAGATTGAAGCCCATAATATTGATCGAAAAGGCGGTCTTTGAATAGGCCCTTCTCAATTAGTGAAACCGTGCGTTGGGGATTGCCTTCGTCGTCGAATGGAGACGACTGTAAACCGTAGCGATGTAACCCGTCATCCGTTACTGTTAGAGACTTATCGGCCACTGTTTCGCCTTCCTCGAATCTCGATATTCCCGTCTTTAGAGCACGCCCAGTGCTGTGGGTGCCAACGACTGGCACGAGAAGGTCGCATATGACATGGGGAGGAAAGATAACCTCAAGTTTTTCAGTTTTTGGGGTCTTTGCTTCGAGATTCTCTTTGGCTAATTTCGCCCATCTTTGCAGGCTGTCTTTCGGGATGTCTTCAGGTCTTCTGGCGTATCTGGTTGCCCAGTACTCAGAGAGTTGCCCCCTTCGCGAGGTTTTGAAGCTCACCTCGGTAAACAACATGGTCTCTTCCTTTTCTCTGTTGAGACCTTCGCTATTGCTGATTGCTGTACGCATGTAGTAGGTCTTGACTTTAGCAAACGGTAACTCAACCTTCTCAGTCTCTGCGATCTCAATGAGTTGTCCTGCAAAATCTCTAATCACTTCTTCCGGTGTCTCTTTGATTCCTTTATCAACGACGTCGACGTGTGTCACCTTGCTCTGACTGGGAAAGGTAAACTTTTCTGGTTTAGACTTTCTCGCCATAAGTAGAGCGTTTCTGATACACGTTTCGATTTGGGAGTCCTCGGTCTGGTTGGAGCTGACCTTGCCTAAGCCTTTTTCCAAGATTCGTATTCCATAGCCTAGGTGTTTAACTTTATTGAGGAGCTCTGTTTTGCCACGCCGGAGATAAAGTTGCGTCACCGTTGGGATTTGCAAGTAAATCTCGTAGTCTTTAACCCCTACTCTTTTGAGCATGGCCTCGATTTTTGATAGCAAGTTCTCAGCCCCCACTTACAAGAGCCTCCCTAACGCGAATTGGCGGGCCTCCACTCGATACGCGAATCCAATCTTCATACCCTTTTCCACAGGTTCCACTATGCAACTTGAAATCCTTTCCAACAGCATCCACGTTTTCGAGCATCTCGAGGACTTTCCCAGACAGAGTGACCGGTAGAAGGAGTTTGGTTAACTTGCCGTGCTCAATCAGGTAGCCCTTTGCCGAAGACACCTGGATCCCGCCGCCGAGGGGATCTTCCATACCATGTGACGCTTTCATAAGATATGCACCGTAGCTTATGCCTTCCAAAAGCTCTTCCAGGGTCCAGTCCCCCTTCTCAAAGTAAGTGTTGCTCATCCTGACATAGATTTTACGAGAGAAGTTTTGGGCTCGCCCGTTGCCTGTTGGTGACACTCCAAGCGCTGACGCAGTCTCACGCGAGTGCAAAAACCCTGTTAGAATGCCATTTTCCACCAGTGCGTTCCTCTTCGACTTGACGCCCTCATCGTCAAAGGCATAAGTTCCATAAGCGTTTGGATAGGCAGAATTGTCCACAATCGTCACCTTTTCGGACGCCACTCTCTGGTCAAGCTTGTCAGATAGGAAAGATCTGTTCCTCAACACTTGATCCGCCTCTAATCCATGCCCAAAAGATTCGTGAGCAATTAGGCCAGTCATATCTGGATCTAGAACTACAGGCAGTTTGCCGCTTGGAACCTTCTCTGCATCAAGCAAGGCAATGGCACCCGTTACCGTTTCCTTGCAGGCTTCATCAAAATCTATCCTTTCAACAAACTCGTACCCGACACCGTATCCACCGTATGTCTGGTAGTCAACCTGAACGTTCTTCCCAGATTTTGCATAGGCTACTACAATGGCGCGAACTGCAGGTGCTTCCACACGTAAATCCGAACCCTCCGTATCCATGAAGGACTTCTCCCCCACACCCTCCGCATATCGCGCACCGGCGTTCACTATCTTCTCGTCAATCATTAACTTTCTAAATAAATCTCTGACAAGCTCAATCTTCTCGTCAAGACCCACATCGTCAAACCTCTTTTTAACCTTCAACTCCTCTTTCAACACCCAGGGTTTCAGCGCTTTATACTGAGATTTCACTCTAGAAGTTGGACTGAATCTTGAGAGGTCCGTTGCGCCTGCGATAATTTCTTGCTTGTCCACTCCTGCGAACCCTAAAGCACGCCACTCGCCATTTCTTAGCACCCGCAGATAGAATCCTTCTGAGGCCCCGTAGGAAATGTTCTCTTCTGCCTTATCTTTCGAGACGCCAGTTGTCCGCGAAGATTCAAAGCGTATATCTCCATAATCCACACGAGCCTCTTTGAATATGGCTATTACCTTTTCCAGCAAATCAGGAACATCGCTCTCAAACATTCTGCTACACCCTTTAGACTAAGAAACTAGCTGAGAAGTCATTAAAGCTTTCCTACCTCGCGATGAAAATGGTCGAAGCCAACAGGCCCATGGGTCGAAGCCACTACTGCGCTACTGTCCTCTTGATTTAGCTAACCCAGAGGCAATAATATGTGCCACTCGCAAGGCTTCAGGAAGATTGCTTCTTGTCGAGGTTTCTCGCAAGATCTTTTCCGCGTCTTTTTCCGAGATTCCTGCAACCTGCATATATATGGGTGCCTCATCCTTTCGCGTGTGGACTTCCTGGATTTCGCCTGTGTTCTTTATCACATCCCATCTTTTTCCATATTCTGGCAGATTCTTTAGCGCTGTTTTTATTTCTTCAAAGTTGGGTCTTTCCCGCGTCACTGCAATAACTGGTAGATCCACCTTCTGGAAGAGTTCTCTAATATTGACTACGTTAAAGCCTGCTAAGGTTATTCCATCTAGAACAACCACTCGTAGTTGATCATAGTGGGGAGAATCTTTTATCATGCCTGCTATCTTCTCGGTTGCATCCAAACCGTCTATCGTTACCTCGGTTTTCATGACTCCGTCGAGCCAGTATCCGCCTCTATAGACAACGCCGACAACGTCAACTTCACCCTTCGTGTGAGGTGTGAAGACTCCGTCATCTATTCCTAGTACTCTAATCTCCCGCTTTATGCTGCGAAATCGTTTGACACTCATAACTATTCTCTTCAAGAAAGATTTGCCATCTAGCTTTAAATGCATTTCACGTACCTACTACCATAGTCTGACGAAACCTCAGTGTGACTGACTCATGTACACCTTCACACCAAAATACAAAACCCTACAAGCAATCCTAGATGACCAAAAACTTGCGGCTCTGGGCGACGCATACGCCAATTTCGTCTACTCCCTGGCTTTGTCGGCAAAGAAGGGAGAACCGACAGGTGCCAAAGTTGACAATCGAATACTCTCTAGTGCCCTCAAAAAGGCTGGACTGAGAGAAATCCTCCCCAAAAGAGTGGACCGCCATAGACAAGCCGATGCAGCTGAAACACTGATGGTGTACGCCTGGATAGTGAAGGCGGTGACGATTGATGAAGGGGTTAGCATTCTCAGGAGACATGAGGATATGGTTGAAGCTTTCTGTTCCCTTCTCCTTGAAGCAAGAAAGAAGCTTGGACTGTGAGACTCGCTGCACAAAGACGTCAGATTTCGCCCTGTTTTTGTTGCCACTCTTTCAGTGCTTTCTCGAAGCTCTTTCTGAACTCCTTGTTTTGCGTCCTCACCTTCTTCACGGCGTCCTTTATGACGGCTTCTGGCTTCCTTGTTCCTTTAGTTCGGACGTATATGGTGGGGCTAGAGGTGAGAGGATGAGGTATGTCATATCCCGCCATTTCAGTCGTTTTGTCTTCGACCAGGGTTTTTTGTAGTAAATTGCAGAAGGTATGCCCCTCTCCCTCAATTTCCATGTTCAATTCGTTGGATGTCTTCTTCAGAACCTTGATTTTCATCTATCTCCCCTCTATAGTGGCGCTTCGCCATAATCAGAGGCGACCTTTCGCTTCTCAAAATGCCCACATCGTGGGCATCCCATGTCACCCTTCTTCAGTTGTAACATATGTCCACACCGCGAACAAAAAGCGTAGATGACTCCTAGGTCCCTCTCTTCAGTTGACACCGAATACGTTCTGTTTGCATCGCTAATCACCTTAGCGCGCATGATGTCACCGGGTTTGCAAACCTCGTACATGGTCTCCACGTAGCCGGGTCTAGCCTCTGCGATATACAAAAAACCTGTGAAAAAACCAGAAAGCGGTCTTTTTCCCAGCCTGAAAATACGCATTGCGGCATCTTTGCTTTTGACGTCCATGATTTGACCGGTGACAACACTTCCTATTTTTGGTACATTTGCCTCGTGAACAAGAGGGTACACGGAAATCTTCTTGTTTAACCGATCCAACAGTGTGCACCCAGTGATCTCAGAGTGTATGGTTCCCCTCTCAACATATGTTCCAGCGCCAGGAGAGAATTCTTCAATGACACCTAAACGGTCTCCCGGCACAACGAACAGTCCGCTTTTTCTTTCCGATTGAGTCATGTAACTTTTCCTTCTATTTGATACAAGTCGACCTTGACTCTATGTATCCTTTTTGTGTGAAACTTAAACAACTTTGGGATATACATTTCTAAGGTAGATATGCTCATAACTTTTCCTCCACGCTTCTCAATAAACCTTTTGATAAACTCGCGGTTGCCTTCACTAGCTTTATGGAGAGAGTAGATCCTATGCGCCAACTGCAAGGATTTCTCGATGAACTTTCTATCTGCCTTTCTTCGCTGTACACCGAAGGGGGGATTCTGCAGAACTGTGTCGAACAAGCCGTGAACAACATCAATGTCTCCGGCGATCCAATGCGACAGTTCCTTTACATTGAGTTTTCGCGCATTCTTCTGCGCCATCTTAACCGCCGCCTTGTCGACATCGACACCAAGCGTTTCTCTGGCTCCTAGCAGGGCAGCGCCGATCGCAAGTCTTCCTGTTCCACATCCCAAGTCTACGACTGTCTTATTGATCACGTCATCATAGATGTACGCTGTGGTGAACAAGATTTCAGCCGCAATGTTCGCTGGTATCGTGTATTGTTCGAGGTGGGCTTTGGGGGCTGGGTGCGGCTCAATCCTAGAGATTGCTCTTTCTAGGTCTAGCCTTCGAACCAGCCTCTTCTGCATAGCGCCTCCCAGTCCATCTCATCTAGCATAACAAGGGTCTCGCTGGGGGTAAGAAGGGGTCTCGGAAATCTCGAGGTATCGTCTAAAGATATTCGGAGACAAGCCGTGTTTACAAAGGTTTCCAGGTTAGGAAACTGCATCAGCGCCTCGGGAACTATCTCCCTCAGCGCAAGTAGAGTAGCCTTCTTGCCGCTTTTCTCCAGTTTCTCCTTGATTTCAAGGGCTTCCGGGATCTTCTTCTGTCCACTCTTCAAGCTAATTAGCACTCCGAATTTGCTTGTCCCTTTTGCTTCGTTGATACATGCCCATCTTTGTCTGATTATTTTGCTCACTTCATCATGTATAGGATACGCTTTCTTCTCATAAGGGTCCGTAACTACTGTCGGTTTTCCAGTGGCTAAGGCGACGCCTAGGGCGTGGAATCTGCCGCCTCCTATGAAAAGGAATGCTTCAACGCCTTCCGAAACGGCTTTGGCGTTGCTGTAGTTACATCCTACCACTTGCCCCGCGTGTTTTACTCTTCCAGCATCTCCGATTGCGACTGTTTTTCGTGCTTCCAGAAGCAACTCTTTCGCCTCTTCGAGGGCATCAACATGTTGAACTGTGGTTGCCAATCCGATATGCTGCCAAGGCTTAAGGAGTGACAGAGCTCTTTTTACTGCGTCTTTCACGCTTACTCTTGCTTTCGCCTCAATGTAAATCGTCGGTACTCGTTCTTGTTCCACTGCTTGGCTGTGACCGTAATGAACAATGAGATCCGCTCCGAGGCTTTCGGCTTCAGGCAACGCTAGGTCGCAGGCGCCGTAACAGGGATCGGCGGAAACAATTGCGAGTGCCCCCGCTTTCTCAGCTATCGATGCTAAGCGGGCTCCTTCTGCCTTCAATCCTTCCGGAAGTTGGATTAAGACTCTCTTGGCTCTACGGTTGATTATCTCTCTCCTCAAGCGCTTCTCTTCAAGGTCGAAAGTCTGTGTTTTCATGGATCCTTACCACTGAGCGGTCAAAGCCACTCAAAAAAGTTGAGAGTGATTAATGTTTATCTAAGGGGGTTCATTCCCATTTGGGCGTCCATTCCGAGTCTTGTTTAGGCTTTCTCGGGGTTTGACTTTGTTCGCGTATTTCTGCCATTCGTTCAAGTAGTACCTTCTGTTCGATGCTGGCAACCAACCTTCGGGTGCTTATCACGGCGTCAGCGTTCACTGATATGCTATCAATTCCGGAACGGACGAGAAATTCAGTGAAGTCGGGTAGGTTTGAGGGACCTTCTCCGCAGATTGAGACTGTGCGTCCGTGTTGGTGAGCTACTTGGATGAGGTGAGCTATGATTCTTTGGATGGCTGGGTCCCTCTCGTCGAAGTATCCCATCAGTCCCAGGCGTTCGGAGTCTCGGTCAATCATGAGGATGCCCTGTGTCATGTCGTTTGAGCCTATGGAGAAGCCGTCGCAGAGTTTGGAGAACTCGTCTGCCATAATGGCTATAGAGGGAGTCTCAGCCATGAACCAGATTTGGAAGTCTCTTGACTTTTCGAGACCTTCCCTCTTCATTATTGTTAGGCATTTCTCGGCTTCCCAGACGGTTCTGATGACTGGAAGCATCACCCAGACGTTCTTGAGTCCCCACTCCTCGCGGCATTTTATGATAGCCTTACACTCGAGTTTGAAGGCTTTCTCATACCACTGGCTTATGTATCGACTTGCTCCACGCCAGCCAAGCATGGGGTTTGCCTCAATTATCTCGTACTTCTCCCCGCCTTTTAGGTCCCGATACTCATTCGTCTTGAAGTCACTGAACCTGACTACTATTGGGCGTGGCTGTATGGCTCTCGCCACGGTGGCTATGCCATCAGCTAATTTATTCACGAATTTTTCTCCTTGCCCCGTTTCCAACAGGTATAAAGGATGTTCCCCTATTGCGCTTGCGAGAATGAACTCGATGCGCATGAGACCTATTCCGTCGAAGGGTAAGTTCTTATATTCCTCGATCATCTCTGGAACGCCGAGGTTTAGGAGTATTTTTGTGGCGGTTATTGGTGCGGACTCGATTGCTGTTGAAGTGGTTGCAGCTACTGATGTTGGCTTTGCGGGCTTTTCTATGGAACCCTCATATATGACACCGCTTCTGGCATCCACCGTGTACTCTTCGCCAGTGGTCATCACCTTTGTGGCATTTTCGGTTCCGACCACACAGGGAATGCCCAGTTCTCGACTGACTATGGCTGCGTGGCATGTTACCCCGCCTCTGTCAGTTACAATCGCGTTGGAAAGCTTCATGAAGGGCACATAGTCTGGGTCGGTCATGGTGGTGACGAGTATGTCGCCCTTTCTCATAAGCTTGGAGGCATCTTCTGGTGACAAGGTTACTCTAGCTGCACCGACACCAGTATCTCTCTTGCCTGCAGCAATCCCTTTTGTGACTACGATCCTCTCTCCCGTACGGGTTGGTGGGGCAGAGGGCTTAAGCGCCTCTATTTCGGGCTGCTTTTTCAGACTCCAGACGGTCTCGGGTCTGCTTTGGGTGATATACACGTTTTCGGGGAAGGGGAGGTCTCGGTCTATCGCCCACTCAATGTCTTGAGGTTGACCTTCATAATGCTTCTCAATTAGCTTTGCGAGTTCTGCAAGTTTAGTGATTTCTTGATCGGTGAGACAGGGTTCCTTCTGCCGTTCTTGGGGCACTCCAACTCGAATTGTCTCTCCGGTCTTAGGACTTCGAACGTACTCCTCTGTTTTACTCACGATCCTTCTGCCAGTGATTTCAAGGGTTTTTTTGTCAACTACGTAATTATCTGGCGTGACGTCGCCTGAGACAACAGATGTCCCCAGCCCCCAGCTGGCTTCGATAACTATTTGGTCAGACTCGCCAGTCACCGGGTTTATCGTGAACGTGACCCCCGCAGCTCTTGAGTTAACCATCTTTTGGACGCCGACGCTGATGAGAACTTGCTCATGCTTGAAGCCTTTCTGGTTCCTGTAGAAGATGGCTCTCGGTGTGAATAGGCTTGACCAACATTTCACGGTCTTTTCAATTAGCTCTTTGGCTCCTCTTACGTTAAGGTAGGTCTCTTGTTGCCCTGCAAAGGAGGCGTCTGGCAGGTCCTCAGCCGTGGCACTCGACCGGACAGCTACGAACATCTGTGCTGACTTCGCCTTTTTACTGAGTTGGTTGTAGGCCTTTTTGATCGTCGTTTCGATGTCGCGGGGCATACGGGTTGCTTCTATTAGCTTTCGGATCTTCCTTGAGGCCTCTTCAAACTGCTTGGGAATGTTAGCGTCTGTCACGGTTTCTCGAATTATTCCATAAATTTTCTCAGCGATTCCCGTTTCTGAAATAAATTTCTCGTAAGCCTGAGCGGTTATGGCAAATCCTGGGGGGACGGGTATCTTTGCTTGAAGCATTTCGCCGAGGTTGGCATTTTTGCCTCCAACTAGAGGGATATCTCCTTTGTTCAAATTTTCAAACCACAAAACAAGGCTGCCTTTTTTTGACTGGCTAGCCTTCTTGCTGATCGTTCTCAACCCTCTTCCCCCGAGCTAATCCGCAACTCTTTCAACAGTTATTCGACAGGGCATAGGTAGTTTTGCCCCTCCACGTTTGAGGGCTTCTTTTGCAGTTTCAACTCCGTCTTCATTTACGTCTACTATAATTATAGCTTGATCCCGCCTCACTCTTGCAGCGGTTCCGATAGGCTTGCCGAATGACCTTTTCATACCGTCTTGAAGGCGGTCAGCATGGGCCCCAAAGATCATCTTGTTTTCTCTCAGCACTGTGTGGGGATAGGGCGAAATCCGTAGGCTATAGTTTTCTCCCAGTGCTTCCGAAAGGTGACGGTTTGATGCTACACGGGCTGCTTCCAAAGCGTTGTGACGAACTTGAGCGCCTTTCTGGGCAATTAGGTAAGCCTGATACTCGAAACTGCCAGCAGGGTTGCCCATGGTGAATTTTGTTATTTTCGGCTGAGGGGAACCTCTAATGTATTTCTTTCTAGTATAGGGCTGACCCTTAGGCTTTCGGTAGTTACGCGCTTTCATGATTCTTCTCCACAGCATACAAGAGCGTGTTATTTAAGGATTTGTAGGCAAAGACTCTTTATTAAAATTGTGAATCTGATATAATCAAGGATGTTGTTGAGTGCCTCTTTTGGAAATATAACGCAACCTACGTCTCGGAAGACTTGTTTTCCGCCCATATTTTGGCCAGTTCGTCAAAGTTCGGGAAAATCTTCCGTAGAATTGGAATATACATTGATTTCTCGTCTTTGGTTACGTATTGAAACTGGTACCCCCCAGTGTATGGGGATGGTTCGCCTTCTCTTGTTAGAAATTCGATGTGCATGAAAGGGTCCCCTCTCTTAATCGTTATTGGGCTTCGGTCATTGCTTAGATTGACGAGTTCCAGAGCCAGTCTTCCTATGAACCCGCTGTGAACTTTCGCGGCGTTTAGGAAAGACAGGCCCATCCTCCCATACTTGCTCTTCGCAGTAAGGTGAGCGACATAACTTGGAGGCGTGAAGACGATCTCATAGGAGATTAGATTCTTGTGCTCGAGGTAATTAAGAGTCGTTTCCTCTTTCACGGTCAAGACGTAGCTGTCGCCGTCCAAGAGGTTGTAGTCGAAAGGGTAAATGCACTTATAATTCTCAATCAGCTCCATCAATTTGTCTTTCCCTAAAATGCACACGCTATCGTCTCACCTTAACCCAGCAATACTTTACGCCATCCCTTATACCTCTTTTGGACTTCAATCAGTTCATTCTCCCTCTTCTTTCACCCTCTCCAGCAACAGGTATTCCTTGACGAAGCCGTGCTTCTTGTACAGATCTATCGCTCTTTTATTATCCATCTCGGTTCCTACGTGAAGTTCCACTATTTCCATTTCGTCGGTTCGTTTGGTCACTTCGTTCAGGAGCTTTGAACCTACGCCTTTGCCTTGATGATCCTTGTGAACAAAGAGGTAGTTGATGGTTGCCTCATCCCACTTCTCCCATATGGAAGGCAGAACATAGTAGTCTACGAACCCCACTACAGTACCGTTTATCTCGGCCACAAGGATGACATAATTCTCAGTAGCAAGAAGCCTCTTTATCGCCTTTCTAGCCCAGCCTTCATCTTGAAGATAAATCCCCTTCAACACGCGGATCATGCCCTCAATATCTTTGCTTGAGGCTTGACGGATGACCAAATGGTTTATGGGTTTCACGGACTCTCCTCTAAGAGAACTAGTACTGATCACAATTCAAGTTTTGAAGGCTTTTCAACCTTCGAAGAATTACGTTGGACAGATTCCCAAGGCCTTCTGGCGCCAGCTCTCGCACTCGCTTATCATGAAAGGGAAGCGAATCCGCCAACTCTCTTACATCTTTGCCTTTCATTCCTCGCGCGCGCATCCGCAGAAAAGGCACGACTGCATTTCTAACCTTCTTGTTCCTCTGAGTGAACAAGGTTCGTACAAATTCGGAGAAGGTTTGTTCATCAACTACCGCAAAGGGTGGTTCTCTTCTTGGTTTCAGTCTCACCACCAAGGAGTCTACATCTGGCGGCGGATAGAACATCTCTCTGGATACATGCTGGAATAGCTCCACTTCAGCTCTGTAATAGGCGCTCACTGTCAGTCTCCCATAGTCTTTGCTACCCACAGAGGCCGCAAGCCTCTCTGCGAATTCTTTCTGGAAGGTCAAAACTGCACTCTCAAACTTTCTTTCCAAAAGCCAGAAGAGCAGCGGAGACGATATCGAGTATGGAGGGGTGGAGACGACCTTGTCAAAGGGAGGGATTGAAACCTTCAGCACGTCTCCTCTGATGAGAGTCACATTACGTGAATCACCAAGCTCTTCGTTCAATATCTCTACTAGTCGGGGGTCAACCTCTACAGCGATGACACTCTTACATTGGCGGGAGAGAAGCCGCGTGAGGAAGCCTAATCCTGCCCCTACCTCTAGAACAATGTCCCGTCTGGTCACGGCTGCACATGAGATTATCTTCTCCAACAGCGCGTTGTTTACCAAGAAGTTTTGTCCGAGACGTTTTTTTGGCGCAAAGTTATAGTGGCGAAATAGATGCTTCGCCGTCTGAAGAAGATCCATGCTTCTTTCTACCACTAAGGCGCCCTGGTGAACAATCGGTACTTGCTTTCGCCGGAAAGTTCTTCTAGAACTCTTTTAGCAATGAGTTTTGCCGGGTTCGGGATGTCAGCTCGTTTTTGTAGATCGTCGAAGCTTTTGAAGGTTGCTTTTTCTCGCTCATCGATAATCTGCCACATGTATTTTTTCCCGATGCCTGGGATTAGCTCTAGCATGTGCATTCTCGGTGTTATTGCTTGAGCCGTGTTGAAGAAGTTGACAAACCATCCTTCACGGTTGAGAACGATCTTCTCTACCACAGCCGGAAGTTCCATCTTTGCGTTCGACGTTAACTCTTCATAACTGATTCGGCCGATTATGTACGTTATCTTCTCCCGGGCTTCTTTTCCGACGTACACTCTGTCAGCCGTCTTGATGACGATGCCTTCCTTTGCGATTGCTTCGAGAAGAGTGAAGTATTCCTCTCCAACAACTTGAACCAGGGAGCCCGCGCGGTATCCCGGTCGGGACCCAGGTCTTCCGTGGAGAAGACTATCGAGAAGGTAGGCATACTCCTCATAACGTTTACTGCTTTCATATCCTCTCTTTTCCCTCTCGCTTCGCACTTGCTAACCACTCTCCAAGGGTCAAGAAAAACTAGCTTCTATCATGGTTTGGAGGAAAGTTTTCGGCTGCAAGGCTCCTGACCTTCGTATAATCAAAGGTTACATGTTTCCCTTTATTAGTTATACGGTGATGAAGCGGAAGACAAAAAAAGAAAATGTGCTGCTTTCAGTCTCTAAGCTTCAAACGCTTTGCGGACTATTCCTTTTTTCTATGTTTGCTCAAAAAACCGAGGATTCCTTCCAATTTGGAAGTTTCCATGATTCTGCGACCGCCAACAAAGAAGACTCTGATCTCCTCGATGCTTTCGGGCATGCAGTTAACTATTTGGACAGCTTCTTCCTCTGTTAATTCGAACTCTTCCATGAGTTTCTGTATGAGGTCTCCGGCTACGTCTGTGCCTACCTTGGAGAACTTCGCGGCGTAGTCTAGTGTCCTTCGCTGGAACTGGTCTAGATATTCTTCACCCATCTTCTCTAGCATCTGTTTTACTTCAGGAACAGTAACTGGTCGCTCTTTGGACGTCTTCCTTGACATACCTACCCCTCCGAGTGGGGTGTGAGATGTTCTGGGCGCACGATTATTTCCTTAACAGCTTTACCTTGCGTGACCCCCACGACATAGGCTCTGCCCCTCTTATTAACTATGACCCCCACTCTTCCATGGTACCGCCTATGGGGCATACCCTTATGAATACTTGGATCAATCTTGACCACAACTTTCTCTCCCTGGTCATATTCATGAAGTACCTTGCTGAGTCCAGTCTTCCCTCTCTCTCGAGGTTTTCGCTTCAACAACTTACGTGTCCGTGAACGGAATCCTTTAGAATGTCCACCTGGCATCTTAAGCATCCACCATTGAAATTACGTCTAAGACATCCAACTCGAGGGGTTTAGCCTCAGCGTTGACAATTCCGGCTATGCAGGGGTCGGTTCGACCTTCATCTCCAGTTACTAACTCTTTGATATAGAGCCCTCCTTGGCAACGTATTTTCATTTCCACACGGTTCGGCTTCAACCTCTTTGTTTCCGCCGCATATATGTACTTTTCTCGGACGAGGTCTGCTCTTCGATGTAGAACACGGTGAGGCGTCTGCTGGTGGATAACGGCACTCGTCAACGCCTTTTCTAAGGCCTCTAGTTCCTCGTTAGAAATGGCTCTCCCAAACTCGACGAGAACTCTGTATACTTTTGCTGATCCCTCTGTCTTCTTCAAACTTCTGACGGTATCCTTGTTAGAAAAACGGAGGTTGAGAACTTTCACTTTGCCCTCTCCATGGTCATTGATGGACTTCGTCAGGGCTCGCAAGTTAATGAGGCGCTTTTTAGGCCTCTTGACTTCAATAACGAAAGGTCTACCTGGTCCCAACATGCGGGCGTCTACGTCTTCCCTTCCAGCCCCGTGGAATGATGTGTCTTCTCCTCTCGTCGTTGCTAAAGTAGACTCACCGATGATTTCCTCTACCGACTCGGGATACATCTTTCCGGTCCAGTTGCACCGCTCACAGCCCGTTCCTCTACATTCCTTGCAAATCCATTTTGACTGAGGTATCCCACGGACCAGTTTCCTGTATCTTCCAGAGATGTAGAGCGGATTCACCTGGAGCGCGATTCGTTTGGTGAAGGGATTGATCATGACTACGATGTCAGGTTTTCTGTACTCGGCTGGTTTCCCCGTGAGTTCCGAGATTTTCTTCCCGATGTCTCGGCTGAACTCGTTTCTCACGCTTTCTCCGTGTTTCACCTCAAACTCAGCCTTAAACTCGTCTTCCCTCTCTCCAATCTCAATAGGCAGTTTTATTCCAACAAGGAATGTGGAGAATTCGTAGGCCTTCAGCTTTTTTACACATTCCTCTACCAGCTTGTCCAACGTTCCGAATTGGCCCTCACAGAGGTCGCACTCAGATTTCTTGCCTACCTTTTTTCTCATCTTCCTTAGTACTTCGGCGGCCATTTCAAAAGACCCATTCGTTGCTACTGTTTTTAGCAGAGAAATTCCCGACTTCTTACCTGACAAGGCTAGTTGGTGACCTCTCATCGTTAATAGGGTCTTGAGGGTTCCACCCCTCTTTTGATCGTCCAATCCGTGGCCCAGAAGAGCGAATTGTCTCCCTAGGCAATGATCGCATAGGGAATGTTTTTCAAGCATTCTTTGTGCCTTTTCAAGTATCTCCATGAGATTTCCTCGGCTAGTCAATCAGTCTTGACCTTAACTTCTTGATTTCTCCTTGGTCACGCCATTGGAAGTTTCTTCCCGAAAAATGGAAACTTTTTCCTTCTGAGGGTTTTCATCATCTTCTTCATCTGGGAGTATTGTTTGAGGAGTTCTTTTACTTCCTTTTCGCTTGTGCCTGAGCCTCGGGCGACGCGCTTTGTTCTGGAGGAGTTGAAGATTTTCGGCTTCTCTCTTTCTTCCGGTGTCATAGACTCAATTATCACTTTCCATTTTTTCATTTTATCTTCAGCCATCTCCATCATCTCGTCTGGTACATCGTAGGTGAGGCCTGGTATCATTTTTAGGACGCGTCTAAAGGGACCCAGGCTTTTCATAGACTCGAATTGTTCATACATGTCTGTGAGGCTGAACTTTCCACTCAGGATCGCGCGCATCTTCTTTTCTGGAACTTTCACCTCTGCCTCTCGAACTTTTTCGATGAGTGTTGTAAGATCGCCCATGCCGAGCAGTCTGCCGACAAATCTCGACGGGACAAAAGGTTCGATGTCACCGATTTTTTCGCCCAGGCTGATGAATTTTATTGGTGCTCCAATGGCGGCTACTGCTGAGAGGGCCCCACCACCTCTCGCTGAACCGTCGAGTTTGGCAACAAAGATGGACCCTATTGGCGTTGCCTCATGGAATGCCTCGGCTTGCACTGCTGCTTGTTGACCTATTGTTCCGTCGATTACCAAGATCACTTCGTCTGGTTTGATCGCTCTTTCCAGCATTTTCATCTCTCTGATCAGGCCTTTCTCTTCCTTGTGCCTGCCAGCGGTGTCAATGATGACTACGTCAAAGTTGTCAAACTGCTTTAGTCCCTTTGACGCTATCTTTAAGGGGTCTTTTGCTGTCGGGTCTCCACTTGTTGGAATATTTGCTTGTTTTGCCAGCTGTTGCAGTTGGGCATAGGCTCCTGGCCTATAGGTGTCCGCGCAGACCAGCGCTGCTTTTAAGCCTCTTTTCTGGAAGTATCTTGCCAGTTTTGCAGCTCCTGTGGTTTTGCCCGATCCTTGAATTCCCACGAGCATTAAGGCGTTTCTTTTTCCCGGCTCTATCTTCAACGGAACTGGTTTCTCGCCTAGAAAGCGTGTTAGCTCTTCGTAAACTACCTTTACTACATGTTCCCTTCTAGAAACTCCTGGGGGAACCTTCTCTTTTAACGCCTTGTTTTCTATTCGGTTCGAGATTTCTAGCACGAGCTTAACGTTGACATCTGCTTGGAGTAATGCCCGTTGGAGGTCGCGAACCAGCTCCTTAACAGTGGCTTCATCTACAACCGGAGCTCTAAAAACCTTCTTCAAAGCTTCGTATAATGAAGAACCGAAACGCTCAAGAGCCATCGCTTCTCTCGAACTTAAAGCGGAACTCGCCTTTAAATACGTTTATCATGTTATCATGAAGTGAAAGTCGTTGTTACCCTTTGCTACCCTTTGTATTACCATAATCCTTTTTTCTTCTTTCACGAAACTTAAAGGGAGGGAAGGCCAGTGTCTGAACCTGTTAAAATCGTGGAGAAGAAGCCTGTTCCTCCGGGAGCCATCATGCTTTATGGGCTTCCAGATGTAGGTCTCGTGGGGCTCATTGCAACCTCTTACATCATTTCTGAACTCGATTTAGAAGAGATAGCATTCGTTGATTCCGACCTTCTCCCTCCTGTGGTTGTGCTGCATGAGGGACTTCCCCATGCTCCCCTCAGAATTTACGGAAACAACAACTTCATTGCAGCAATCTCTGAGATGGCTGTTCCTGCAGCGGCACTCCATCCAGTCATGCGGAAACTCATCGGGTGGGGAGAGACAAAGGAAGCTAAAGTGACGATTTCTATCGGAGGAATCCCCATAAAGAACAGGCAAGACATCAAGGAGCCCGAAGTTTTCGGCGCTGCAACCACCAAAGACTTGATTGAGATGCTACGTGGAAAAGGGCTCAAGATCTTGAAGGAAGGCTTCATAGTAGGCCCTCAGGCCCTTGCTATGCGATATAGCGCCGAAAGAAGACTCTCAGCCATAGCTCTTCTGGCTCAATCTTTCTACAACTATCCAGACCCCGAAGCAGCCGCCATCGCCATCAAAACCGTCGCAAAGATCACCGAACAAAAGATAGACGTCTCAAAGCTCCTCGACAAGGGAGAAGAGATACGATTGAGGGCAAGGGACATCATGAGGAGAACTCAGCAAGAGTTAACGCGCATGAAGAAGTCACAGGAGTATGACATTCCACTCTACGTTTAGGGGGGACAGAAGATTCATGTACGAAAAGAGAAGGAGAAGACGCTCGATATTTGATCTGATGCGGGAATACGCTGACGATCTCGACGAATGGGCTGACGAACTAGTCGAATCTATGATTGAACGCCCAAGCTGGGATGTTGAATCCCACTGCTTGGAACCCTTATGCAACATCTATGTCGTCAGAGATGAAGTTGTAGTCACCGCGGATCTCCCCTATGCAGTCCCAGACACGATTAGGGTCGAGGCTGTAAGCGAAGAACTGATTGAAATCACGGCTAAGATGGAAAGAGAACTCTGCTTCGACGATTTCGGCATAACCCACAGAAAGGGCGAGTTTTCTACCTTCCGCTGTCGTGTTCGTATCCCAGTGCCTGTGGACACGGAACGTGCGAAGGTTCAGTATAAGCGGGGCATATTGGAAGCCCGCCTACCGAGGAAGAGGGGCTACAGAATTAGGGT
>CAYGAE010000001.1:7698-22857 GCA_964347855.1 uncultured Candidatus Bathyarchaeia archaeon | reverse complement strand
AATTAGGGTCGAGTAGATACAGTACTTTCAAACGGATCTAAAATGAGAGCTGAAAGTTCAGAGAAATGGCACATTTCAGTTTGTGGTCTTAACTGTGCTAAATGTGACATACATCAAGCTGGTCATGGTAACGAGAGGTTGCTGAATGAAATAGTAGAGTGGTTTAGCAAAGAACGCAACGAAACGATTAAGCCGGAGCAGATACGCTGCGAAGGGTGTAGAGGCTCTCTTGAGGTTCACTGGAGCCCTGACTGCAAAATGATGCTCTGTGCCAGAAATAGAGGCCTTCAATACTGTTTTCAATGCAAGGGCTTTCCGTGTACAATCTTGAACGACTTTAGTTCAGATGGCGTATCCCATCACAAACGGACCGTTGAGAACTTGAGAAAGATGAAAGAGATCGGGGTCGAAGCATGGATTGCGGAGCAGAAAAGGAAAGGACAATGCGTATTTTGCCCATAAGATCAGAAAAAACTCCTAAGAAGCTAAACCCCGTCTTACCTTAAGATCGTCACCTACCTTCTTCTTTTTAAGACACAAAAACAAAACGTAATTCAATCCTAACCATCACGCTGGTGGCTAATCTTTGAAAGAAGTAAGAAAGCCGTGGGGGAAAGAGCTCTGGATAGCCCGAGAAAAGGAATATGGTGGTAAAATTCTCATCATAAAAAGAGACCGCCACACATCCCAACACTTTCATAAAGACAAGAAGGAAACAATCTACTGCTTCAAAGGAGAAGTGGACATAATCCTAAACAGGGGCATGGTCACACTAAAAGAGGGAGACGACATAACCCTCATCCCCAGAACAGTCCATAGAATCATAGGCAAAACAGACTCGATCCTATTCGAAGTATCAACCCCACAACTAGCCGACGTAGTAAGACTGAAAGAAGAATAAACCATGCCCACACGCAACCTGCGAAACCTCAGCCCCATTAGGGCCTTCATAACTCCGACGGCTCTTCGCGCATCATCGGCTCATCATAAACTGCTTTCAATTTCTTAACGATCTTTTCCCAACTTTCTCCAACGCTGCAGCAACTATAAGTGGAAAGGCTATTGTAGCGTCGCAGATAACCGTTGCCGACCTCCCTTTCGGCTTAATCTTTCCCCAGCTGATGGCTTCTTCCAAAGAAGCCCCGCTCAAGCCTCCTGGTTCAGGTCTATCCATTGTGATCTGCACCGCACTGTCAACCCCTTCTCGGAAGGTGTTCGCGAATAAGGCGAAATGTTTAGGAGTGCCTCCCCCAAGGATGATAATACCAACTTTCTTCGCCTCGTAAACCTTATCCATCAGCCTGTTCGTATCGAGAAGAGGGTTCAGCCCAAGCTTTCTGTCCTGCCCAAAAACCCACAGATGAAAGCCCGCTATAGAGTCTACGAAGGCTGGACATATTATAGGAACATCCTTTCTCGCTGCAGTTGCCAGTATTGACTCTTGGTCTTGGATTTCCTCTCCAATTGCGGTCAAGAGTTCCGCTGTTGATATATGTTCTTTTTTTTCCTGCGGTATGCGCCTTAACAGTTGGAATATCCACTTTTCCAAGTGTTCAAAAGCCCTCTGCTCGATGTATATGTCGCCTATTCTGCCAAGGTTTTCAGCCTTGAGCTCCTTGTCTTCAGCCCTGAAGGTGCCTACAGAATGCCTGTGGCCTAACGCCTCCACCATATCGTGAACAAGATTAGCCCCGGTAGTAACGATCACGTTAACGTACCCTTCATGCACCAGATCGCGAATGATCTTTCTAAGACCCCCCGGAACGAGAGCTCCAGCGATGGTCAGAATCACCGTGTAGTCTGGGTTATCGAACATCTCTGCCATCAGTTCCGCAGCTTCACCAACCCTTCCTGCGCCGAGGACCCCACTCTTTCTCATCTCCGAGACTAGTCCATGTACGGTGATTCCACGTCGCAGGCGTATTTGCTTGACATGTTTCACGGTTTTGCGTCCCCTATAATTGCGTAGCATTTTGACTGTTCTGAAATGTGGATTGGAGTTTTAAAGTTAACTTGCGCCCCAAATCGGAAGCAAGTAAAGATGAGGTCACCCTTTCGTTCGTGTTATCTTTGTCCTTCCTAGAATACGCCAGTACTCAACCTCAACGCCAGAAGTCAATTTTAGTCTTAATTCTTCTTCAGGCTGAGGCGCCTCAAAGATTTCGTAGGTTTCCAAGTCCATCACTTGAACGGCGGATGGCAGCATGGCTATGACTTGCCCGCCCTTCTTCTCGATTATAGGAACCTCGACTTGTGCACTGACAGGCTTTACAAATGTTCTCTTCGCTCCGTCAAAGACTCCAATGGCAACCACTCTCGCCTTTGCAGAACCATGTTTTCCCGGCTTAGATTTGGTAAAACCGACGACGCGACAGGGCTCGTTGTCGACTATCACATAGCTGCCTATCCGTAAGGCCCCCAGTTCCATGGGCTTGCTCATCCTCGTGCACCTCGCATAATGCAATTCTTACAAGACTGAATTTATAGATTAAGGTATCGCTGTTGCGCCATAGATCTCAATCGATAACCGTTGGAACTAGCCTTTTGGGCATTTTCTTATATTAGCTAAGCTGTAATGTTATTGAGGCGCGTGAGGGAACAGAACTGTTCAACTCAGTGGCTATAGTAGCTCGTGGCGACCGACAAGAAGCCATAGAATTCACAAAAAAACTGGTGACTTTCCTAGAAACCAAGGAAGTATCCGTCTTTCTGGAAGAGACTCTGGCAAAACGTCTCAAAAGGACCGACGATGGACTGCCATTAGAAAAGCTGAAGGCAGACCTCATAATTACCGTGGGCGGCGACGGCACAATATTGAGAACATGCCTCCAGCTTCCTAAACCTGAACCCCCAATTCTCGCCATCAACATGGGGGTACGCGGCTTCTTAGCAGAAGTGCCTCCAGCGAAGGGTATAGACGCCGCAGAAAAGTGTCTGCAAGGAGAGTACACACTTGAACGCTGCATGAAACTCGCGGCTTCTGTTGGAAATAAAAGACTTCCAGATACTTTAAACGAAGTCTTCATCACCTCCCATACTCCTGCCAAACTCTTATATACCAAGATATGGAAGGATGACACCCCCGTGGCCGAGTGTCGAGCAGATGGTTTGGTGATAGCGTCCCAAGTAGGGTCAACTGGATACTCACTTTCTGCAGGGGGGCCCGTCTTAGACCCAGAAGTTGACGCCTTCGTTTTGACCCCTGTTTGCCCGCTGACCGTGTTTCATCCAATCGTCTTCTCCGCAGAGTCTACTTTGAATATAGAACTTCTCAAACCGCAGAGGGCTGTCGTAGTACTCGACGGTGATTACACAACCGAGATTAAACCCGCATACCCACGCATAACCGTTGCCAAGTCTGAGTACGAATCCTCATTCGTTCGATTCGAAGGAAGCTTCTACAAACGCCTTAAAGGCAGGCTTCTTTTTTCCAGAGGTGAAAACGTCTGACGCGAGATGAAAGAATCATTGTGTTGGACACTTCTGCTTTCATTGCCGGGTTTGACTCCCTTTCCGTGGGTGATAAGCAATACTCAGTTCCAAGTGTGAGGAAGGAACTCGCTCGAAACTCCATGCCTATGACACGATTTAACGCCGCTGTGGAAAACAGAAGACTGAGGGTTAAGTCACCGAACCTCTCTTCCCTCAGAAGCGTCAAAGAAGCCTCAAAGAAGGTGGGAGACGTCCTCTACCTCTCCGAAGCGGATTTCGACGTCTTGGCTTTGGCTCTCGAACTGAAGAGTCGGGGGTACCATCCAACGATAGTCACCGATGACTACTCCATCCAGAACGTGGCAGATCAGATCGGCGTGGACTTTGCGCCCCTAATGACTTACGGTATACGGTTTCGCTTCAAGTGGATTCTCTACTGCCCCGCATGCTACAAGAAGTATCCTTCGGATCATAAGTCCAAGGTTTGCGAGGTCTGCGGCACCAAGCTCAAGAGAAAGCCTTTGAGGAGAACCAAGGTCAAGAAATAGTAAGAGCCCTCCTTTTCTCGGTTCTTTGATCGCTCCAGATTGAGTAGGAGAAAATGACCTTAGTATGGCGCCGGGGAAGGGATTTTCAGGAGGAGTCGGGTCTTACTTCCTCCTCTTGAACCCTTGAGGGCCCGAAGACCCACTGGTTGGCACGTCCAGCCCCTATCAATGATAGCGATCTCGAGACCAGCGCATTTCCACTCTGCCACCCCCTGCTGAGGCATATCTGCCTTGGCAACGGATGTAAGTGCCCCCGGCTCTCGTTCACAGACATTTGAAAGCAGTTTTGCCTCTAAAAGGATTGTGTTTCAATGCGTTTCTACTTGGAGCCCTATCAGCATCAGATGGAAAACCGAGACGTTGTGCGTGAGTGCGAGTTTCTGTTCTTTCTCCACCAGATTCAAGCAGTTCTCGGCACAACGAGATCCGCAATATCCACGCTCTCATCATAAATTCTGTTCATAGAAGCCAACGCAGCAAGAACATGCGGCGCAACCTCAATCGACTGGGTACTTGCAGTCGCCTCAGCCTCAAAGAAGAGCTTCGAAACCCCCTCCTGTTTAGCCTTCACAGATTCAGCCAAGGAGACATCACGGGCAAATAGCGCTGTCATGGCGTCTTCGTGCGCCGTATAGACTATGGCGTGAAACTTCAAGATAAGCTGCACAAGGCCCTTTGACATCTCCTCATCTTTCAACTCAATCACTTTTTCAGCTATCTGAGCAGACTGATCACCAATGGACTCCACCAAGCTCGCCGTCAAACGGTAGTCAAGACATTCGATGGGAAGTATCCCGAGCTTCTCGCCCAATCCAGGATTCTGAATAACAGTCCGAAGTATGCGCACTAGAAGAAAATATAGCCGATTGACCTCGTTGTCCCGCGCAACTACATTCTTAGCCAATGGAGCATCTCTCTCAATCAAAGCGGTCAGAGCATCCCGATGCATACCTGAAGCAATAGAATACTCTCGACGAAGAATTTTCTCAGGCGGAACCGTAGAAGGCTCCAACAGACACTGCATTACGATCTTGGAATAATTCTCCTCGATAATTTCCAGACCAACAAAGCGTCTTGCCGTCTGCTTTACAAGTTCACGATCAGCGACACTTATCCTATCCTTGGCTTCCACCCGTATAATATCATATCCCGACAGATACTTCTCCTCAATCTCACGATCAAGAAGCAAAGTCGGCTTGACTATCGCAACTTGTGGAGTCCGTTCTACGTCATGCTTCGGATCAATGGCAAGTCGTCCATTAGCCATCTCGGAAATGGCAGCAACAGAACCACGTTTGAGCCCGTTCCGCTCAGCCCAATTTTTGGGCAGGCAAACAAAAAACGTTCCACCGCTCGTCCTCTGAATCTTACGAAGATCCATCTTAACCCACACGCTACACATCTAAGCAGTAAGACAGATTTAAAACCATATAAAGATAGAACGCAGATTCAGAATTTCCAGGTTTTGTTAGAATCGTAGCAGAAAATAGTGATAGGTATAGACCTAGCACAAACAAGACCCCCTCTCCTCAAGAGAAAAATAGAATTGCGAGAGAAACTAAAAGAAAAGGGTACATCGTTGCCCTAGTGAACAGTGATTGGAAGCTGTTGATATGAGCGAAGATAGGCTTCAAAGAGCCATCTCCTTCACGATAGCCTCAGGCTACCAGCTGAACGAAGAAGCCTTCAACTTCTTAAACCTCGTTTCCAAAACTCAAGACCCAATCAAACTAATGGAACTGGTTATTAAGAAAACCGAGACGTTAGCGGATAAACCGCTCTTCATAAACCGTGACTTTCTGGAAGAAGTAACGAAAGAGCTCTTCACCGAGGTCAAAGAGGAGAAGCCACCGCAACTCTCACCTCCACTTCCCATCATTGAAGCGAAAAAAGTCTTCCACGCCTACGCAAAAGGCATTGACTCAAGCATAAAGGTAATTGACGACCCCACAGAGCACATCTGCACATCAGGATCCCTCGAAGAATACCTAGAGTATTTTCAAGACCGCTTCAAGAGACTAAGGAAGCTGTTGAGCAGAAGGATGGATACCAAAGATGCCATGGCCATATCCGCGGCGCTCAAAGCTTCAGTCAACTCGAAGCTCAAGATAATAGGCATGATCACTCAGAGAAGAGAATCGAAACGAAGAATATTTTTGAAGCTTGAGGACCTTGACGCCAGCGTCACCGTCCTTGTGCCCCAAAACGTAGCCCCCGAAGTCATGGAAAAGGCGAGGGCACTGCTATTAGACCAAGTTGTTTGTGTGAACGCTGTCAAAGGAAGAAACGATCTCCTTATTGCAGAAGACTTCATCCTACCCGATGTCCCCGAAAGAAAGTCTAACAAGGCACCGATACCAGTCTACGCAGCCCTCATATCCGATCTGCACGTAGGAAGCAAATTGTTCATGCGCGAAGAATTCAGCCGGTTTGTACTCTGGTTGAACGGTAAATTCGGTAGCAATAGCTTCAGGAACCTAGCAAGCCGCGTAAAGTACGTGGTCATCGCCGGCGATCTCGTTGATGGGATAGGCATTTATCCAAACCAACTGGAGGAATTGGCAATACCAGACATATACGAACAGTACCAAAGAGTGGCCAAGTTCCTGGAGCAAATCCCAGACTACATCGAGCTGATAATCATACCAGGAAACCACGACGCCTCCCGAAAAGCGCTACCCCAACCAGCCTTACCCAAGGATTTTGCAGAGCCCTTATACGAAGCAAGAAAAGTCCACTCTTTAGGGAATCCGTCCACTGTCAGTCTCCATGAAGTTGAGTTGCTTCTATATCACGGACGTAGTTTAGACGACATAGCCTCCGTCGCTCCAAATGTTAGTTTTCAAACACCCGAAAAGGCTATGAGATGCCTCCTGAAAAGCAGGCATTTGGCACCAATATATGGAGAAAAAACTCCAATAGCCCCGGAAAGAAGGGATTTCATGGTGATAGAAAGAACACCAGACGTCTTCCACGCTGGACACGTGCATGTGCTAAGATATGACAGGTACCGTGGAACACTCCTGGTGAATTCAGGTGCTTGGCAAGAACAGACAGCATACCAGAAGAAGATGGGCCTCACCCCGACTCCAGGAGTAATACCCCTAGTAGACCTACAGACACTCCAAGTCACGCCGATAGACTTTACGACGCCTTACGTGCAAGCCCTCGGGCATTAAGAACCTATCATCTTCAATTTCTACTGCCTGAAATCTCCGCCAAACATGCCGGGATGTAGTCACTCAGGCGTTCAATTCTGTCGTCATTGGTGAAGACCTCTCTAATGAGGCTGCGCCCTATCCCTAAACGAATCTTCTTGGTACGTCCGTATCGCCCCATACTTACAATGCGAGCATTTAACAAACCAATGACGTCTAACTCGTTGATCAAGCCGCTTACCCGCCTCTGGGTTAATGGTGATAATGCTAACTCGTTGCAGAGCTCACGATAAATCTCGTAAATGTCACCAGTTGCCGCGTAGCTAATCTTTGCCTTGCCTAACAGATACACGCCGCAAACAACAAGTTTTGAGTGAAGGGGAAGATTTTTCAAAGCTTCCAGAATTCGGTCATGCTCGATCCTCTTTTCTGCTCTGCGTATGTGATCCTCTGTAATGGAAGCAGCCCCACCCCGTTCGGCTAACTCGCCAGCCACACGGAGAAGATCCAAGGCTCGTCTAGCATCACCATGCTCCGCAGCTGCAAACGCAGCACATAGACCCACAGCTCCGTCTAGTAATACGTTGTCACAAAAAGCCAGACGAGCACGATCGAAAAGAATATCCTGAAGCTCAGCCGCATCGTAGGGCTTGAAAACTATTTCTTCTTCACTGAGGGAACTTACAACTCTGGGCTCCAAAAACTCCTTGAAACGAAGGTCATTAGATATCCCTACTACTGAGACTCTGCTATTGCAAAGTGTCTCGTTCATTCTGGTTAGTTCGTAAAGCAGAACATCTCCACGTGTCTTTATGAGGGCGTCGATTTCATCGAGAACGATGATGAAAAATCGTGCATTGGAGTCCAAACCGTTCTTGAACCGATCAAAGATTTCTCCCACCGCCAAGCCTGTGAATGGAACTCTGACGTTTAGGGCTTGACATAGAGTGGAGAACACTCTGTACTCCGTGCCGGTTAACCGACAGTTCACGTAGCAAACATTGATAGGAACCCCTAATCCGCGTGCTCTTGAAATTAGCTTACCCAGCACATACTTTGTAGCAGCAGTTTTTCCCGTGCCTGTCTTTCCGTAAATAAACACGTTCGAACATCTGGCATTTTTCAGAACAGGGGCCACTGTCTCGCCCAAGAAACGAATCTGTTCTTCACGATGGAGAAGCTTCTCAGGAATGTAATCATGGCGCAGCACATCCCTATTCCTGAAAATCGGGGTGCTCTTCAAAAACTGGTCAAAGACGTTGTCAAGTACACCGGTTTCGTCCACGATGATCACCAGAGAGCAACGTTATGCCCCCAAGATTCAGCCGGAGACATAAAAACTCCCGTACAAAAAAGTAGATACAATTTGGAAAAAACTAAAACGAGGAATCATGACACGCTGGAAAAGAGAGTTTGAGCTACCTGCGGTTACTGTGATCACAAGCATATGGCGCACCCCTAAATTTCCTTTGGAATTAGTCCGATATTGAAAAAGATAGCTATAATTTGATTCCTTTAAAAGGAATAGTCCGTAGACGGTAAGGAGTCTGCTGCATAGTTAACACTTATCGTAAAATACTTTAAAGTAATTTGCCGAAAGTTTTTGCGACGCACAATATCTAGCATGGTTTCAGTGAGAAAATGTTGCAGTAGAAATAGAGGGGACAGGGAACGATCTCTTGTAGATACGTTTAACAATCTAATCCACACTCTTTTGGGCGTTTACGCGCCTACCGAGCAGTCAGCTATTGTCGAGATGTGTGAAGTTGACTTGTTGGTGACTGGTAAATCGTGCCGCATCTTACAAAATTTAATCATTCTTGCTTTCTAACGAGTGAAATAGCCACCCCTATGCTTCCACTGGAGAATTGAGATCTAAACTACTCCGTTTTTCCCCTACAAAAAGTGGAGTGGAGTGAACCTTGTGAAGTAGAAAAAGTTCAATTTCTTTTTCTTTTTCCATTTTAAGCGTTCATAGCGCTTTTCTCGATCTTCTCCTTCACCGTAACCCTTTAACTTGTGAACTGTAAACTTGTATGAGTTTTGGTAGTTTAGGGTGTCGGGATGCCAGCTCGGAAGATGCGGGTCGAAGTCTTTGATAGCGGTGGGAACCGTTATACGATAACGTTTGAAGGCCGTGTGACGAGAGAAAAGGCTCTTCGCTTGCTTGATCTTGTGGAGCTGCTCGGTGGCGTGCCCCCCTCAAATCCCGCGCTCACTTCTACTAATCCCGAATCCACGAAGTTTGATAGGCTACATTTGATTGTTGAAAAGCGCTTTCCAATGGTGTGGTTCTCCTCCAAAGAGGTTCAGTGCGTCTACGAGGAGGAGTTGAAAGAACCCATCAGCTTGAGCACGGTCTCCACGTACCTTTCCCGAATGGCAGACCGTGGGCTTCTCTTAAAGAGGGGGACGGCTAACCGCCGCGGGTTCAGAGTGGCGACCCAATTATCCAAGAACACTCTAAGTCTTGTTAAAAATAATAAGTAGCTAGCAAACCTAATTGATAGCAGTAGCTGGCAAGCCAACGTGTTGTTTCAAGGTTGGGAAGGGAATGCTGATTGAACAGTAGAGTCAAAGAAGACTTAGCTGAGATGAAGAAGAAACTCGCTGAATACGTAGATAAAGGTCGTACGGTAGGGGGTCACGAAGTTAGAAAGGAACCCATGCTCGCAATTCGGCCCGACAAATCAAGGATAAAACCTTTAAGAAAGGTGAAGAGCTGCGACGTACATTTCATGGCCGTAGATTGCTCGACCAGAACCTTAAAGAGAGCCAATAATTGGGGGATTTACCTCTTTCGTGCAGCATACGCCGTGGTGAGAGGACGCGACGTAAACTGGGACTATGAAGAGAGAATATGCACTGTCATAGGGGACGCCTATGTACGTCGCAAAATATTGCAAGATGTTAGACTTGAACGAGAAAGTGAGTTAGCGCTAAATTTAGTTCAAGAAGCGGGTGAGAATGATTATCTTCTTCTAGACGGCGCTGGATACTTCGGGGGGGAAAGGAAGTTCTGGGTAGAACTCTACGAAAAATGCAAAGCAGGTGGAATCACGCTCTTAGCGATAAGCAAGCAGTCCCCAACCCTTCACGATGAGAAAGGCCGGGACTTTATGGCTGCGACGTACATGCTTTCACCAGTTCATTTGACATGGGTCTATCATCCAGTTACAAAAGCGAACATACATGAGCATCTTTACGGTGACGTATCTATAGTAAAATTGTGTGAAGAAAGCCTACGCGTTTTTCGTTGCGACATAATGGAATACTTGACCAATGGCGACGTACATGAGCTACTTTCCCCACTAACCTTTATCTCAGAGGATCCACGATGTCTTGGCTATCCGGTCACGTTGTGGCTTGCCCATGATTTTTCTGCACCGTCTGACTCAAAACTGCTGCACTATAATGATCAAGTTGAACAGATGTTGGCTGCCTCCAAGCTGTTGGATGTACTCCGCATGGAAGAGCTTACGTGTAACTTCCCGGATGAGCTTCATGGGGTGAGACATCCTTTTAGGTGGGAGCTGATTGAACGTGTCTGAGCCAGTGGGGTTTATACGCGAAGTGCGAGGAGATCAGATTTTCTTTTTTGTCGATGAAGGAGTGAACCTATGCTTTGGACAGATTGTTAGGATAGATTCGGGTGAAAAGAGCTTTTATGCCCGTGTTGTGGATGCCAAGAGTTCGTCAACCTTAGACATGAGTGAACAACTTCGTGAGGCAGAAGGAAAAGAGTCGTTTGGTCCCTACTCTAGCTACAGACAAGTCGAAGCTGTTCTATTCCTTGAAAGGAAGGCTGAGAAGGTTCGCTCTCCAACGTTCAATCCCGATTATAGAAATAGAGTATATGCGACTGGACAAGAAGATTCGTCGTCCCTAAGGCTTAAAGGGGACCTAGAGATAGGACGCCTACGTTCTGGGGAATATCTGCTGGGCTCGGTGGGCATAGGGTTTGAAGCTATACCTCTAATGATGGGCATGTTCGGAATGACTGGCTCAGGAAAGACCAACACGGAACTCATCCTAAACGCTCGCATAATTGATTACAGTCCTAAAACTGCTGGTGTCATTTTCGACTTTGCTGGCCAGTTGCTGACGGGAAAGGGCATTGAGCCTCAGAAGGGTTTACGAAATCACCCGCTTTTTCACACTAAAGTCCGCTACTACTCTGCCAGAGAAGGGAAGTTATGTATAGGATTGCACACTCTCCATCCGGGGAGACTGCGAACAATTTTCCCTGAAATAGGTAAGCCCCAGATAAGAGTTGCCAGAAGACTGCACGAGAACCTAGGCAGTGGTTGGATAGAGAAATCCCTCGAAGCTTACGGAGCAGAAGGATACGTAGGAGTTGGCAAGATCATCAACTACAAGTCGAAAAGTGTGATTGATGCCCTGATGAGCCGACTTTCTGACCTTCCGCCAACTCTCTTTCCGCCTTCTAACTATAACTTCATTGATGATGTCATCCAAAACGTCAGCAAAGGAATCACATGTCTAATTGATATTTCAGGTCTAAGTTCTGAAGAGCAACACAACATAACGTGCCTCACAGCGTCCAATGTTGCTTACTATTATAAACGCATGTGGGAAGATGATTTTGATGAGTGGAAACAACTTCCAACTCTCCTGATAACTCTTGAAGAGGCCCATGAGTTTCTCGACCCTGACGTGCGTAAAACCATATTCTCTGACATCGCTCTAACATACCGTAAGTATCGTGTCGGGCTGAACGCGGTGACACCACGGCCTTCAAGAATAAACCCTAACGTCTTCGCGGAGCTTTGGACAAAGGTCATCATGAAGACAGAGTTACGCCGCGACAGAACCTATCTGACAGATAACACGCCTTATCTTGAATACAGTGACACGGAAATAAAGATGCTTGATGTTGGAGAGGCGTTGCTTATTTCAGAACCTCAGATCCGATTTGCAGTTCCAATCAAAGTGATCCACTACCCTGGATATCTTGAGGAGAAGGAGAAAGTCGACTACAAGCTAGCAGAGTCGAAAACGCTATCTGAGATGGATCAGCGGCTTAAGAGGATTCAAAAGGCTGGGAAATCCTTTACAGTCGAAAAGACACTCTAGCTAACGTTTCAGTCAAGTCTTCGCAGCTCTTTTCCTAAGGATTCTTAACATTTCTTCCTTGATACTGTAGAAGTAGGGCATCTTCCGTGTATCCCTCTCCAAATATCCAGCCTCATAGAGCTTCTTCATCAACCGAGAAGTGTGCTCCCTCGTCAACTTCACCTTTTCTCTAATTTGAGGCGCTGTCATTCTACCCTCCTCAGCAAGCATCTCAAGCACCCCGAGCTCGGTCTCATTTAAGGGAGCCAAAGCCTTCTCTTTTTTAATAGGGATAACCGCTTCTATGCTTGCTTTTTCCCCTGTCGCCACGGGTTCATGTTCAAACTTTTCGATCTCCTCCAATTTGCGTGACATCTCTAGCTGTGTCCCGCCGAATTCGTCAACTCGTTTCGTCAGTTTTTGGATCTGGACTACTAGGCTCTTTTCGGTATTTGAAACGGTATTTGAAACCGCTTCCAATCCATTCTCAAGCTCTTGCGATCTCCTGTGATATTCTTCACTCCTTGCGGCAGCCTTTGCAGCTTCTGAAGAGAGCATCTCTGTCCTTTGAGCAACACCCTCGAGCCTTCTTTGTTGCCTCTCTAATTGGCTGTTGAAACTTGTGACGACATCTTCCACAACATTCCGTGCTTTTCCGTATTCCTCTTTGACCCTTCTTATCCGCCTATAGTAGAAGAAGAACGCGCCTGAAGTCACTATCAGAAGGAGGATTGTGACGATCAAGAGCAGATCAAGGTACACAATATTACCTCTCCTTTGCTTTTTACCTGACAGCGTGATATGAATTTGATTGGGTGTGATTTCGCAGGACATCACACACATCACACTATTCTAGGGAATCCAACTTAAAAATTGCGGTACCACCATAGGATGTGATATCACATGTCACAAAACGTCGCCTTCATTGGATGAAAGGGGGTTAGAGCGACAATTCCTTGAACACATATTGCTATCTAGTACTATTGTTTGGATTGAAACAGTTCTACCGGGTTTCTTACAATCTCTGTGCATGCTTTCTGCGTTTACATACGTGGTCTGAGACCTTTTGCAGGATTCGTATCTTGTGTGATTTGTGATATCACACTCTCTCTGACATGCCTTTAGGCTTTGCGAGCCGCTCTAGACTCATCTTCAGTTCTTCACGAAGCATTTTCATTACTCTTAAATGTTCATCTCCAGCTTTTCGTGTGCCTAGGATGTCCTTGTACGCCTCCATGTATGTTTGCAATTTATTTGAAACCTCTAGATACGGGTCTAAACGCGTGTCTTCAAATACTCCGAGATACCCCAGGAGAAGGATGGTGTAGATGGCTTGAATGACGTTTGTTCTGGCCTGCCTCAGCGTCCGATTGAAGGCGCCACGGCTCACTCCTGCCTTTATTAGCCGTAGTTTGCCTTTTTCTTCGTATTTTAGAGATTTTCGAGCTGCGTTTTCAGCTAGAATGTCGATTAAAAGAGTTTCGAGCTGTGTTCTTGTTAAATTGCTGCTTTTTGCTAATATTTTTGCAATAGGATCTTCAAGGGAGCCTGTTAGCCATTTTTGGACATTTTTCTTGAAACTCAGGTTCTCCACCAGTAAGTCAGGTCAATGGGATACGATTTTGTATACGGTGAAGAAAAGGTTTGCGGTCTAAACTGTTATTGGGTGCTTTGGGTCGTGCACCTGGTGTTGGTGTGAGGTATACAAATGTAAACCTTTTAAATCTTACACGGAAAGATTATGCTGTTTGGGTGGGAACATTGAGAAGCTTCGAAATTGCAGCGCGACTGAGGGACGTGAAGCCATCGGGGATCCGCCGCTTTTCCAGGTTAGCCCGGAACTTCGAGGATGTTATTAGGCTCGGGATGGGTGAGCCTGATTTCGCGCCTCCTCGTCATGTTTTGGAGGCGGCAACTCGAGCCATGGATGAAGGTAAGACTCACTACACGCCCACTGCAGGAATTGCTGAACTTCGGGAGGCCTTGGTGGCGAAGGTCAAACGTGACTACGGTTTATCATATGATCCGGACTCTGAGGTTCTAATAACAGATGGGGCTATCGAAGCAATCTTTCTTGCCGTACTGGCGCTCGTAAATCCGTGTGATGAGGTGTTGATTCCTGATCCGAGGTTTGTCTGCTATGAACCCGACATCTTCATGGCAGGTGGCGTTCCAGTCTCGATGCCTATGCTTGAGGTGAACGAGTTCAGGCTTGATGCAGAGAATGTGATGTCACTAATCACACCCAGATCACGTGTGATAATCACAAATTTTCCTAATAACCCGACTGGTTCGGTTCTAACCTATGATGACGTTGCGGAACTTTCCAAGCTTGCAGTTGAGCGTGATTTGATTGTGATTTCAGACGAGGTTTACGAAAAGATCGTGTATGATGGCGCTAAACATTTCTGTTTCGCAACTTCCCCGAGGATGCGAGAACGCACGATAATTGTGAACTCCTTTTCCAAGACCTATGCCATGACAGGGTTCCGTCTCGGCTATGCACTTGGTCCTAAGGAGTTGATTGCTCCCATGGCGCAGATTCACGAACATTCTGTTGCGTGTGTGAATGGGCCGGCTCAATATGCCGCGTTGGCGGCTTTGAATGGGCCCCAAGACTTCGTTGGGACCATGGTGCGTGAGTTTGATAGGAGGCGACGTCTTCTTCACTCTGGGCTCAACGAGATTGAAGGGTTTAACTGTGTTCTTCCGAAGGGGGCATTTTACATCTTTGCGAATGTCCAGAGTTTCGGTATGTCGTCTGAGAAGTTTGCTGAATACCTTCTCAGCTCCAGTGCAAAGGGAAGAGTTGAAACCGTGCCCGGATCTGCCTTTGGCAAACACGGAGAGGGATATATACGGTTCTCGTATGCCACTGCGTATGACAAAATCGAAGAGGCTTTAGATCGTTTAGAGAAGACTACCAGGGGATTAAGGTAGAGGTT
>CAYGAE010000001.1:0-7598 GCA_964347855.1 uncultured Candidatus Bathyarchaeia archaeon | reverse complement strand
TTTGTGCATGCCTTGCCTCACAGCCTTTCTGCATGCTCTTTCAGAAAGTCGAACAACTCTGGTCTCAAATCTCGAAGAGTGGGCACAAAGACTTCTACGCGTTCTAAATCCGCGTAGTCGATGCTGCCCAGTGCTAAGTCTTCTTCATCGTACATGGCTTGTGTGATTATGCTACCGTTTGGAGCTATTAGCCTGCTTCCTCCCCAGAACTGCAGTCCATCTTGGATGCCCACTAGGTTGACGTAGGCTAGAAAAGATGCGTTTTCGACAGCCCTCGCAACTGTAAGCACCTCGAAGAATCTACGCCGAACAGCCGGTGACGCTGATATGCAGATTATGAGTTGCGCACCTTTCAGTCTAAGTAGTCGGGATACTTCTGGGAAGAACACATCATAGCAGATTGTTAACCCCAACTTCCCGATATCGGTCTCGAAGACTGGCGCTTGATATCCCAATCTAAAGTAGCGCTTCTCTTCGAAAACGCTATGAGTTGGCAGGTGCATCTTTCGATACTTCCCAATAAGGCCTTCTGGCCCCAGTAAAACAGCTGTGTTGTAAATAACTGCACTTGCTTTGTCGCTGCGTTCCATCATCCCAAAGACAAGATACACGTTTTCTTTTATGCTCACTTTTTCTAGCTGGTGTATGGATGGTCCTGGGATTGGTTCTGCGAGTTTGTATGTCGTATCCCTGGTTATGTAGCCAGTCAATGAGAGTTCTGGAAAGATTATGAGGTCTGCTCCTTTTTGTTTTGCTTGTTTAACCTTTTTCTTTATTATATTTGCATTATGTTTTTTGTCTCCAACTCTGCAGCTCGTCTGGGCGAGGGCTACATTGACATTTTTAGGCATCCATTTGCCTCCTGAACATTATTTGTAGGGCGACTGAGAAAAGATTTAGTGTTGTCTGTAGGGTAGCCTAAAGTCTGCTCCCACAGTCCTGTACCCGAGTTTCGTCGTTAAGGGTAACCTGCGTTTGTGTTCGGCAGCTAGCCACCGTTGCTTGATGTCACTGACGAATTTTGTAGTCAGGTTTAATTGCTCAGCGATTTCTTCAGGTTCCATAAAGTGTTCTAAGCCGTATAATATCAAGTCTAAAGTTTCGTATTTGACGCCTAGTTCTTCTTCTGCGAGTTGACCCGGCCATAGTGCAGGCGTCGGCGGTTTGGTCACTATCTCCTTCGGGGCACCTATGTGCAAAGCCAGCTGCATGACCTGTGTCTTGTAGAGATCCATAAGAGGTGAGATGTCTGCAGCGACGTCTCCCCATTTTGTGAAATATCCCATCATGGTTTCAGATTTGTCCGAACTACCGCACACGAGTCTGTTGAGCTTGTTTGCGTAGTAATAGAGGTAAACCATTCTGGCTCGTGCTTTCAGGTTGCCCTTGCTAAGTTTTTCTGTTGCGTCATAAATTGGAAGTGACTTATAATAGGCTCTCAGGGTGGGTGAAATGTCAATTACCTGCAAGTCAAAACCGAATCTCTGGGCAACCAGTTTTACGTGCTCGACATGTATGGCGTTATAAGTCTCTTCCTCTGGCATTGTGATACCTAACACTTTGTCACCTCCCAAGGATAAGGACGCAAGAGCGGCAGTTGTACCACTGTCAAGTCCTCCAGAAACGCCTAGGACTACACCACTTGCTCCACATTTTTTCACGTAGTCTTTAATAAACCGTCTAATTCTTGCTTCAACAGACGGTAAATCTAACTTCAAAACTCTCGTCGTCAATTTCAATTTGGTCACCTGCACCTATTTTGTTGGGTCTTTCAGTAACTAATGCTTTTTGCATATCTCTGGTAACATCGTAAAAAGAACAGTTAAGGGACTGCAACTGGCCTTGTATGAGCTAGGACCAAGTATTTAAGCTATAATTACATAGTGGCATTGTAATAGGCCTGCTGATCTGGTGTTTGTGTCTCGAATAGAGGACTTGGCATGGGTAGAAGACGGAGGAAAGTCGTTCGGATTCCTAAAAAGCGGTTGCCAAAGATTTTCCTTTGCCCCAGATGCGGAAAAGAGGCAATAAGAGTTGAGATACTATCAGACCAGGAACGTGCTATGGTGCGCTGTGGAAGCTGCGATCTAACAGACGAATTGCCCATCAAGACTGGCTTAGGGGAAATTGACGTATACTGCAAGTTTGCTGATAAGTTCTACTCGAGAACTACCATTAGTTAGTGGGATAGTGCATGATTGGGCGTGTCGAAGAATACTTGTTAGACAAGATTCGGAAAGACGGCGCAATCCACATGACCCTCATAGACCCTGAAAAAGCGACTGTTTCAATCGCATCCCACATATCGGACGAGGCTGAATCCTCCCAAACCGCAGCCATCATGATCGGTGGATCCACCTTCGTCTCCACGTCACATCTTGACAAAGTTGTGAAAGCGATAAAGAAAGCTGTGAAGATTCCAGTCGTCTTATTCCCTAACAATATCACGGGTGTCAGCAGACACGCCGATGCCATATGGTTCATGTCCCTTTTGAATTCCTCGGACCCATACTTTATCACAGGCGCACAGGTTCTAAGCGCCCCAATTATAAGAAAATTCAATCTAGAGGCCATACCCTTGGGCTACATAATCGTTGGAGAAGGGAGTGCCGTAAGCGTCGTAGGACGGGCTTGCCCAATTCCCCACAACAAACCTGAACTAGCTGCCGCCCATGCTTTAGCCGCCCAATATCTTGGTATGCATTTTGTTTACTTGGAAGCAGGATCAGGAGCCAAACAGCCAGTCCCAAGCGAGATGATAAAAACTGTGAAAGAACTTGTTCACATTCCTTTGATCGTAGGTGGAGGCATAAAGACTGGTGAGCAGGTAAAAGAGGTAGTGAATGCTGGCGCAGACGTCATCGTCACTGGTACAGTCGTGGAAGAATATAAAGCAAAAGACAAGATCGGTGAACTTGTAAAAACCATGAAAAGCCTTAGTAGATAGAGGGCACGTAAACCTGTGTCACACTTCAAGTTTAGTCGTCAGGAAATCCTTTTGCGTTTTTACCTGTTTGTGTCAGAAAACTTCAATACGCGCCTCTTGATCCTAAGAGAAAATGGTAATTTTGGAACTCAGGATGGGTGATGACTATCGACAATACGTGACTTCTTTAGAAGTTAAGCTCACCAACGTGTATGAGGTTGCGAGAAAGGCAAGAGAGAAAGGACTAGACCCTGTCCTCACACCAGAGATTAAGGTAGCAAAGGATTTAGCCGAACTGGTTGAGGGTCTGGTTGGTCCTGCCGATGTGGCTGAAAGCGTAAGAGATTTGAGCAAAAAACTGCCCCGAGAGGAACTGGCCTTCAAACTAGCTGAGCAGATTGTTTACGGAAAATATGGCCACATGGACGCCCGTGAAGCAGCTGAGCAAGCAGTAAGAACCGCTCTCGCCATATTGACTGAAGGCATAACAGCTGCACCACTGCAAGGAGTGGCTCGTGTAGCCATTAAATCCAATCCAGATCGAACAAGGTATCTCGCGATCTACTATGCAGGCCCGATACGTTCAGCAGGCGGTACTGAACAGGCCTTAACCTTGGTCGTTGGAGATTTTGTCCGCCGATTACTTGGGTTAGACCGCTACAAGCCCACGGAGGAAGAGGTTGGACGCTTTGTTGAAGAAGTGCGGTTGTTTGAGCGATCTGTGGGTCGATTTCAGTATCACGTTTCAGATGAAGAACTGAGAAGGGCTATTCAATCCGTTCCAGTAGAAGTCACAGGAACAGAGTCCGATCCTATCGAAGTCTCTTCGTTCCGTAACCTGCCTCGCGTTGAAACAAATAGACTGCGGGGAGGTGCTCTTCGGGTGGTGAACGATGGCGTCATAGGGCGCTCTGCCAAGGTATGGACCATTGTCGAAAAACTGGGAATCGAAGGATGGGACTGGCTAGATAGGATCAGAGAAATTGAGGAAAAGAGGATAGTCGGATTTATGGAGGATGTTATTGCTGGTCGCCCGATCTTTTCTTTCCCATCAAGGCGTGGAGGCTTTAGGCTTCGTTACGGTCGAGCTAGAAATACAGGTCTAGCGGCAGTTGGTGTCCATCCGGTGACCATGATGGTTCTTCATCACTTTCTGGCTGCTGGAACGCAGTTACGCATTGAGGGTCCTGGGAAATCTGGGGTGGTTCTTCCTGTGGATTCTGTAGAGCCTCCGGTTGTGCGGTTGAAGGATGGATCAGTTGTGAGGGCTTCGCTTCAAAATTTCGAGCAGATAAGGAACGTGATTGAAAGGATTCTCTTTCTTGGCGACATGCTTGTTGGATTTGGCGACTTCTTATACACGAACAAACCTCTTGTTCCCTCCGGGTTCACGGAGGAGTGGTGGCGCGAAGAGTTTCGAGCCGCTGTAGAAAGAGACTTCGAGGGAAGTCTCGAGAGTGTGGCGGCGGCGGCAAAGATCCCAGCCAACCGTCTGAAGAAACTCTTAGACGACTGTTTTGAAAGCAGACCAACTGCCAGAGAGGCGTTAGCTTTGGCCTCCACGGCAAAGGTGCCTTTGCATCCCTTCTTCACCTTCTTCTGGTCAACCATCTCAGCAGAAGAACTGCAAACACTACGCAGATGGCTGTTGAACTCCAAGATCAAGGTTAAAGACGAGATAGTCCAGGAAATGACCGGTCCAAGAAATGAAAGAATAAAAGAGCTCCTCGAAAGATTATGTGTACCCCACAGAATTGTTGAAAATTGCATCAGGTTAGAGAATGACGAAGCGCACATTCTCGCCTTTTGCTTAGGCCTGCAAGCTCCTAAGGCTAGGATAGTCCACGCAAAATCTGTATTTGGAATCATTGAAGACCTCAGCGGCATTACTGTTAAGGAGAAGGCTCCTACGCTTGTTGGTGCCAGGATGGGGCGTCCCGAAAAAGCGAAGCGGAGGATGATGAGGCCCCTCGTTCACGTCCTCTTTCCTGTCGGACTAACTGGGGGCGCTCGACGAAACCTCGCGGAAGCGATGAGGAAAGTTGTGGTTGAAGTTGAGCTTGTTGAACGACGATGCCCGGATTGCCAAGTAGAAACTCTAAGAACAAGATGTCCACGCTGTGGGGTAGAAACAGTTGTGCAGAAATCCTGTCCCCAGTGCGAAAGAGAAGTAAAAAGAGACTTTTGTGCACTCTGCAAGGTTGAGGCAAGAGGCTACAAGAAACGGTTGATTAACGTCAGAGAACTTATGGAAGAAGCGTGCAAAGACTTGAATCTCCCTCTTCCTGAGCTCGTTAAGGGCGTAAGAGGTTTAACCAATGAAACGAGAACAGCAGAAATTGTAGAAAAGGGGATTCTTAGGGCAAAATATGATCTGTCCGTTTTTAAAGACGGGACGCTACGTTTTGACGCTACCGATGCGCCTCTAACCCATTTTAAGGCGAAGGAGATCGGCGTCTCTATCGGGAAGCTTAAGGAGTTAGGTTATCGTTGTGACTGCAATGGAAAGCCCTTGACCAACGCGGGACAGATGTGTGAGCTTAAGGTGCAAGATGTTGTTATTCCATTGAAATGTGCGGACTATTTTGTTCGTGTGGCTGGGTTTCTGGACGAACTTCTCGAGAAAACATATGGGCTGGCACCGTACTACACCGTTAAGCGGGTTGAAGACCTATTGGGGCACCTCGTTATCGGGTTAGCCCCCCACACTTCCGTGGGCATTCTCGGAAGGATTGTGGGGTTCACGCCGCTGGATGTTTGCTATGCTCATCCGTTGTGGCACTCTGCCAAGCGGAGGGACTGCGACGGCGATGAGGACGCCCTTATGCTAGCTTTGGACACTGTCTTGAACTTTTCTAAGTTCTATCTGCCAGTTCAGATAGGCGGGATAATGGATGCCCCCCTATTTGTCATACCAGTGGTGAATCCTTTGGAGGTGCAACGGCAGGCGCACGAGGTTGATGTCGCTGGAGCGTATCCTTTAGTCTTCTATGAGAAGACTTGGCAGGAGATGTCGCCTCAGAGAGCTAAGGAACTCATTGACTTGGTTGAGCATCGATTAGGCACCGAAGCTCAGTTTGAAGGCTTCCAGTATACGATGCCGGTTTCGGACGTTAATATGGGAAATCGTGAGAGCGTGTATAAGCGGCTGGCACGTATGATTGACAAGTTGAATAGCCAGCTCGCCTTGGCGGAGAAGATCGATGCTGTTGACGCTGAGATGGTTGCGAAGAAGGTTCTGACCACTCACTTCATCCGAGACATAGCTGGCAACCTTCGAGCCTTTACCACTCAGAACTTCAGGTGCAAACGGTGCAACAGAAAGTTTCGGAGATTGCCTCTGAAGGGTAAGTGTATTGTTTGTGGGAGCGAGGTAGTCTTGACGGTGCATCGGGGAGGTATAGAGAAATACTTGGAAGCGGCGCGTCAGCTTATTCGTAAATATGGGCTTATGGACTATTATACTCAACGCCTTTCCCTAGTTGAGGATGAGATTAGGTCGTTGTTTGAGGGCAAGAAGCCTAAGCAGATTAGCCTCGCAGATTTCGTGGGTTAGCTAGAGACAACTGGAAAGCTTTTCTTCGTAGACTGTGAATTTGTTTTGATGAGTGTTGTTCGAGGGAGCTTACCATCCCAAGGCTTTCTTGTCTATGACTAGAAATGTCAGACCGGGACTGGTGGCTAGGACTCGTGTAGTTAGGGTTCTCGAGAAGAAGGAGAAAGGGGCGAGTACCAAGACTGTTGTCCAGAAGACTGCTTTAACCTATGCTTCGGTCCTGCATCATCTTCATCTCCTCGAGGATGAAAACATCGTAGCGCGGAAAGGCAAGAGATCATACATGTGGATGCTAACTGGGGCTGGGCAGCAGAGGTTGATGAATCTGAACGTGGGTGAGTGATCACTCTAGGGGAGAACATTTACATGGAGTTTCTCCGCATTTAGGGCACTTCGTATCGTATTTTGTTAAGGCTGCCTTCTCTAAGTCTATGTTAAGGACGTTTGCCAGAGAAGCCAACCAGGCGATGACATCGGCGAACTCGTCTTCTAAGGCTGTAGTGCTATTTTCCTTTAGGGCTTCTCCCAGTTCTTTCACTTCGTCCACAAGCCAATTGTAGGTTCCAATAGCTCCACGCTTTAAATCTCTGTGAAAATAGATTTGGTGCATCAAAATCTGAAACTCGCGGATATGCAAATTCGTTCACTCTCGGAATACAACTATCTGTCTTTGTCTCACGGTTAAAATCTGAGAAGACCTGTTTGGCCTTTCTTTCGTATATGTATTACGTTTGCACCTTGTCTCTCTAGATGAGCCGAGATGTAACGGCGGTGGCAATACTTGGGATTTGACTCCAAACACATTATACAAACCTTTTTCTGTATGGCGATTTCCATGAGTTTTTCTATGCCTTCTCCAAACAATTTAGTCTTCATGTGGGCTTGGTATCCGCTTCTACGATAGCCTCCCAGTTCTTTGCCTAGCCAGACGTAGCTAATTCCATGTTCTGGCAACCACTTTTCCATCTGTTCCCTCTTGAAATGCTCCACTTTGGAGGTTGGAAAACTGCGGACATCAACCAGAGTTTTTATGGTGTGCTCTCTAAGCAAATCTGTGAAGTACTTAACAGAACGATTGCTGTGACCAATGGTCCAAACAGTGACTTCACTCGTAGT